>JAGQIT010000779.1 GCA_020431135.1 Myxococcales bacterium
GGGCGAGGCCGATCGGCGCGCGGACGCGGCGGAGATCGGGGGCTGGGCGCCCGAGCTCGGACTCGCGGCGGAGGATCCGGGCGAGCACGGTGTGGACCTTGCGGCGCGAGCCGATCATCCCGACGTAGCGCCCTGGTCGGCCGAGCAGCGCCGTGAGGGCGACCTCGTCGCGCCGGTGGTCGCGGGTGAGGATCACGAGGTGATCGCTGGCCTCGCCCGCGCCGAGGGCCTCGCCGAGCTCGTCGACGTCGTAGGCGAGGCGCTCGGCGGCGGCGAAGGCCGGGTGCTCGAGGAGCTCCTCGCGGTCGTCGACGACGACGAGGCGGAAGCCGACCGAGATCGCGAGGGGGGCGATCGCCTGGGCGACATGCCCGGCGCCGATCAGGATGAGCCGCTCGGCGGCCTGCAGGTGCTCCACAAAGACCTCCATCGCCCCGCCGCAGCACATCCCGAGGTCGCGGACCAGGTGGGCGTCGACCCGGCGGGTGTGGCCGTCGCTCAGGGTCTGGCGGCAGGCGTCGAGGACCTGGGCCTCGATAGCCCCGCCGCCGACCGTGCCGATCATCGTTCCGTCGCTGAAGAGCAGGAGGCGGGCGCCGATCCGCTGGGGCGCCGAGCCGGAGCGGGCGATCACCGTCGCCAGCGCGGCCGGCCCCGGACGCTCGCCGCGGAGGAGCGCGGCGATCGCTTCGGTGACCTCGAGGAGGGACGCGGCGGACACGGGTGGAGTGTAGCAGCGCTCCGCGTGGTAGAGTCCGGCCCTAGAGTCAAGGAGCTGAGGTCATGTCGAACACGCGATCCCTAGTCGTTGGAGCCCTCGCCCTCGTCCTCGCCGCCTGCGGCGGCGAGAAGAAGTCGATCGAGGACCAGATCGGACCGGCGTCGAAGAAGATGTCGGACGTCAAGGCCGAGAAGAAGAACACGATGTCGCCGGAGGAGCTGGCTGAGGCCCGCAAGAAGGCCGGCTTCGTCGACCCCGAGGAGGAGGCGGCGAAGGTCGCGGTCGAGATGGAGAAGGGCGAGCGCGAGTTCGTCAAGACCCGCCTCAAGGAGTTCCGCGACCTCAACAAGGAGTTCGGCGACAAGCTCGACGAGCTCGAGAAGGGCGTGACCAAGTTCGCCGCCGCCAAGGATCCCGAGAAGGCCTTCGGCAAGTTCAAGGAGAAGTTCATGAAGCCCGCGCGCGGGCTCATGAAGACCCAGTCCAAGCTCACCGACAACAACGCCCGCGGCGGCAAGACCAACGAGCTGCTGATCACGGGGCTGCGGACCTGGGACGATCTCCTCAACGACCTCAGCCCCGACATCGCCGACAACGAGCGCTACCCGGAGATCATGAAGGAGCTCCGCGAGCAGCACACGAAGATCGGCGAGGCCCTCGACGACATCGAGAAGGACGAGGACCTCGTGGTCAACAAGTTCTACAAGCCCGGCGAGGAGTCGGGCGAGGAGCCCGCGGAGGGCGAGGAGTAGCGGCGCCGGCGAGGCGGAGGCGATCCCCGCGAGAACCGCCGCCGAAGGTCGCCTCGGCGCTCTCTGCGGCAGGCGCTCCCCGCGTCTCGCGGGCCTCCGCAGAGGGTCCCTCTAGGGCGAGAAAATGCGCAGTTGCGCCCGGTTAGACGGCCATTTTGCGCATCCGCGAGCCTCTCCTAGGCACTCGCGGTGACCGCGCGCACGTACTCTCGCACCGTTCTGGAATTTGCGGGCGAAGTAGGGTATCTCGCCTCACTGTTCAACACTGACGTCCGTTGACGTCGACCCCCGCTGGGGGGACCAACCATCCCCTGTGTGGGGAAGCAGGAGAAACCATGAAGACTTCCATCATCGTCGCTGCCTTTGGCGCGCTTTCCCTCATGACCATCGGCTGCAAGGACAAGGGCGAGACCACGACTCCGGACGAGGTCCCGGCCGAGGCCGCTCCCGCCGAGGAGGCCCCTGCTGAGGCCGCCGACGAGGCCGCCGACGAGGCCGCCGACGAGGCCGCTGAGGAGGGTGGCGAGGACGAGGCCGCCGAGGGTGGCGAGGACGAGGCCGCCGAGTAGTCACTCGGAGGCGTTTTCGCCTTCCGCGGGCCGGGCTCTACGGAGTCCGGCCCGTTTTCTTTTCCCCTCCTCGCGCCTCCGCCTTCCGCAATCGCGGCGGTCCCGCGGTCGAAACTCGGCCGTGCGGCGGGCATCTCGGATCAACTTGTCGTAGGAATAGGCGCCCCCCGTCGTGCGCGTCCTCCTCCAATTCTTCGTCCGCTACGCCGCGCGGAACATCCCTCAGTACGCCCTCGGGCTGGTGATGCTGCTGATCACCAACTACGCGGTCGTGCGGATCCCGGCGCTGATCGGCGAGGCCCTCAACACCCTCGGCGAGCCGTCGGCGGCGACGGTCGCCGCCGGCCAGGCGCTGGCGCTCGAGATCATGCTCTGGGCGGCGGTCGTCGTCGTCGCCCGGACCCTGTCGCGCACCCTCTTCTTCAACCCCGGGCGCGAGGTCGAGCTCCGCCTCGCGGTCGACCTCTTCCGCCACTTCCTCACCCTCCAGCGCCCCTACTACGTCAAGCACAAGATCGGCGAGCTCGTCAGCATCGCGACCAACGACATCTCGTC
>JAGQIT010000780.1 GCA_020431135.1 Myxococcales bacterium
CGACGACGGCGACGCCGGCGACACCGGCGACACCGGCGACGCCCCGAAGGGGGTGCTCGCCGCCGCCTCGGAGCTCGCGGGGATGGTCGACGCGCTCCTCAACGGCGACGACGCGGCCGCCCGCAAGGACGCCGCCACCCAGCTCCTCGAGCGCGAGGAGGCGAGCGTCCCAGAGCTCATCCGCGACCTCGCCGAGCTCGAGCTGGCGACGCGCTGCAAGTCGAAGAAGTCGATCATCACGCGCCTCACGGAGCGCGGCGACCCCCAGGTGCTGCCGGCGCTGCGCCGGGTCTCGGCGCTGCCGAAGAAGGGCTGCGGCATGTTCAAGCAGAGCGACTGCTGGACGTGCCTGCGGCGGACGGTGAGCGCGTCCATCGACCGCCTCGAGAAGATCGAGGCCGGCGAGGATCCCGACGCCGCGCCGGCGACGAAGAAGACGACCAAGAAGTCGACCAAGAAGAAGTCGAAATGAGCGACTGGTACGTCTACGTCCTGCTCTCCGAGGACGAGGAGCGGACGTACGTCGGCGTCACGACGGACCTCGAGCGGCGCCTCGCCCAGCACAACGGCGAGCTCCCGGGCGGCGCCAAGGCGACCCGCGCGGGGCGCCCGTGGACGATCGCCGCGCAGCACGGGCCGCTCGAGACGCGCGGCGAGGCCCAGAGCGTCGAGCACCGGCTCAAGCGTCGACGCGGCCGTCGCCGCCTCGATCCCGCCTAGGAGGCTGTCCGAGTCTTCGGCGCGTGGCCTCGCGCAGCCAGCCTCGCCAGGTCACCTGCGATCGTCCTGCAGCGCGGCCAGCTCAGGCCGCGCGACGATCATGTCTTCGACCAACGCGCGCCGCAGCTCGTCGCGGAGGGCCTCGGCGACGAGCTCGCGGGCGGCCGCGTCGTCGCCGGCCCGCGCCGCCTGCGTCGCCTCATCGACGAGCAGCTGCGCTCGCTCGCGCTGCATGCGAGCGGCACCCGTGGCGAGGGAGATATCGACGAAGGCCCGCGCCGCGGCGTAGTCGCGGCGCGACCGGGCGGGCTGGCCGCGAGCCGCGTAGAGCTCGGCCCGGAGCATGAGGAGGAGCGCGCTCTCCCCAGGATCCTCGCCGGGTTCGGGTCGGTAGTCCTCGAGGGCGCGCCGGAGCTGCTCGATGAGCGTAGGATCGCGTCGACGGAGCAAGAACGCGACCTTGTAGGCGTTGACGAGGCGCGAGCGCAGCGCGGTCGGCCCTTCGATCTCACGCAGCAGCGCCTGCATGGCGCTCGGCTCGCGGCGGAGGAGGAGGCCGAGGCCCCGCTCGGCCTCGTCGCGCCGCGTAGGATCCTCAAGCCACGCGCGCGCGAGCGCCTCCGCCTCGCCCCAGCGGCCGAGGCTCATCAACACGTGCAGGCGCCAGAGGGCGCGGTCGACCGCGGGCACGTCGACGCTGACGCGAGCGGCCGCGTCGGCGTCGAGGGCTGCGAGCGCGCCGACGTGATCCCCCTCGACGAGGGCCCTGCGGGCGGCGATGAGTGGTTGGGAGAGGGCGTCTCGCTCGCCGCGTTCACGGGTCTTCGCGCCGATCACGGAGACGCTGCGGAGGCCGGCCGACACCAGCGGACTGGCGTCGGTCGACGTGTGCGTCGCGATCCAGAGCTCGCCGCGATCGATGCTCTGAGCGCCCCCCACGGTGATGCTCTCGCGCTTGTAGTCGACCTCATTGCCGTCGGCGTCGACGACCGTGCACGTCAGCTCGCCGCGCGCCGGTCGAAGGACGGCGCGTAGCCGACGACGGCCGAGAGGTCGCGGGCGCTCGAGGTCGATCGCGTGCTCGATGCCGAGCAAGTGGCTGCCGGAGGCGCAGAGGAGCCGATAGGATTGGCTCGTCGTGCCACCTCCGGCGAGGATCTCGACGCCTAGCGCGCGGAAGTCGCGTGCCGGCGAGACGAGGCTGATCGAGAGGCGGCCGCCCCACTCGATGCGCCGGAGGTCGACGTCGACCTCGAGGATGAGGTCGCCTCCTTCCGCGGCGATCGGGAGCGCGGCGATCGACGTCTCGCCGGTCGCCTCGACGTCGAGGGTCCCCGCCAAGGGATCGCGCGAGAGGGCGAGGGGGGCGTCGATCCGCCACGCGCTCTCGAGCGGGTGCTCGAAGCGGACGTCGATCCGCGCGTCGACCAGCGCCTCGAGCTTGGCGCGCTCGCGGGCGACGAGCTCCCCCGCCGACTCCGCGGCGAGCGCGTCGAGGAGGGCGCGGACCTCATCGACGTCTCCGCGGGAGAGGAACGCGTCGATCGCCGCCGCGCCGGCCTCTTCGGTGAGCGCCGGGTCGGCCGCGGCGCGGGCGAAGAGCGCCGCCGCCGGCCCGTCGTCGCGGAGGCGAAGACGCAGCCGCCCGGCCGCGAGGGCGGCTCGAGCTGCGACGCCCTCGTCGGTCGCGGCGACGCTGTCCGCGAGGGCGACGAAGGCGTCGGCGGCGTGTCCGTAGAGCCCTATCTGCGCGAGCTCGCGGGCGTGCTCCCAGTTCTCACGCCGCTCACCGGCCGCGTCCGGCGGGGGATCGACGGCGCCGAGCTCCTCGACGACGACCGGCAGGCGCTGCGAACCCGCCCCGAGCACCCAGACGTGCTCGGAGTCGTACACCACCAGCTCATCGTCGCCGTCGCCGTCGAGATCGCGGAACGCCAGGGGCTCGAGGCCTGTGAGCGGGAGAACGTCGATCTCGCCCTCTTCGCCGACGCTGAAGACGAGGAGCGCGCGGGGAAAGGGAGCTTCGTCATTGGCGAGTGTCTGGAGCGCGACCGCCTCGTCCACGCCGTCGCCGTCGAGGTCGCCGACGAGGAGGTGGTTGTGGAACCCCCCCGAGGGCCCTGGTAGCGCGGCGTACCCGGTGCGGACCAGCGTCTCGCCCTCCAAGCGGAGGAGGTGGAGCCCGAGCGCCTCGCCGGGCAAGCCCGTCGTGTCCGTCGACAGCGCCGCGATCTCGAGGCCTCGTCGCCCGCGAAAGGGCGCGACATAGACGTCGCCGAGGCGGGCTCGCGCGAGCGAGGTGAAGTCGTCGCTCGCGCGCTCGCGGCGGAGCACATGGACCTCGTGGGCCATCCAGGGTCCGAGGCCCGCGACCAGCTCGCCGACCCCGTCACCGTCGAGATCCGCGGCGAAGAGCGAGGTCACGTCGGAGATGCGCGCGTCGAGGCTCGGCGCGGGATTTCGCCTCGACCACGAGCCGTCGGCCGCCGCGGTGAGCTCGACGAGGTGACGGCTGTAGGGGCCGGTGCCGAGGAAGTGCTCGCGGACGCCGTCGCCGTCGAGATCGCCTGACGCGGAGGAGAGCGCGGGGTAGTCCTTGAAGCGCGTCAGCTCCACGAGCTCCGCGCCCGCCGCCTGCAGGAGCACGACCTCGCCGGCGGCGTCGTCGTAGGCGGAGTATCGCGCGGGCTCGCCGGGGCCGGTCGGGACGCCGCGCCAGTGCTTGTAGCCGGTGCGGGTCCCGACGACCGGGAGCTCGAGCGAAGCGTCCAGCCGCGCGACCGCCTCGGCGTCGGCGTATGTCCTGTAGGCGAACTCCGTCGCGTCGCCGTTGCTCCCCAAGACCCAGCCGCCGCCCGCGTTCTCCGTGCGGTGTGCGGGCGTCATCGCGGCGATCAGACGGGCGAGCCGCTTTCGGCGCGACGACTCGGGGAGGCGCTCGATCACCGCCGCCGCGCCCTCGAGATCGCGTCGGCTCGTCGCGGCGAGGAGCTGAGCGTCGCGCAGCTCGGCGTCCGCGAAGGCCTCGGGGGCGCGCCCCTCGAGCACCGCGACCGCCTCGATCAGGCGATGCCATCGGAGATCCGCGCGAAACGATCGGAGCAGCGCCGTCAGGGCCTCGAGCTCGTGCTCCGGCGCCGTCGCCACGGCGAAGCTCGCGGCGTAGGCCGCGAGGGCCGAGTCGTGCTCGCCGGCGTCCTCCGCCCGCTTGGCCCGGCGGAGCCAGGCGAGGGGGAGGGCCGCGGTGCCCTGATTGTCGGGGCTGCGGACGAACGCGTCGAACACTCGATCGGCCCCGAGGGGATCGCCCTCTTCGGCGAGCGCGGCGATCCGGCGCTCCATTCGCTCGAGGCGCTCGCCCGCCGCGCGCTCGCGCTGACGCCGGCTCCACTGGGTCCAGGCGACGCTCGCCGCGTAGATGAGGAGCCCGCTCGCGATCATCGCCGCGACGAAGCGGGCGAGCGCGCGCAGGCGCCCGCGCCGGAGCTCGCTCGGATCGCTGACCAGGGCGGCGAGGAGCGCGTCCATGTCGGCGTAGCGATCGGCGGGGCGGCGGGCGAGGCCGCGGATTAGCACCGCGTGCAGCCACGGCGCCGCCGCGGCGCCCTCCGGCGCCGGCTCGATCGCCCCGCTGCACACCGCGCGC
>JAGQIT010000781.1:0-3858 GCA_020431135.1 Myxococcales bacterium
GCGGAGGCGAGGCGCGCATCGTCGATGAGCATAACCGCGCATCGGCGCCCCGCGAAGCCTCCTCGCGGCCGCCCTGCACGCGAGCGGCGCTACGGAGACAGCAGCTTGAGCACCCGCTCGGTCCGCAGCTCGCCGGGCCCCGGCGAGACCGCGAGGCCGGGGTTCACGTAGGCGCGGAACATGAAGAAGAGGCTCTCGTCGAGCCCCACGCCGGGGAAGCCCGTCGACAGCTCGAGACACCCCTCATGCCCGCTGCAGTCGCGGCGCACCTCGAAGGCGAAGAGCTTGTCGACGTCTGGATGATCGGGCAAGTAGCGCGCGGCGGAGCCGACCATGTCGGCGTCGTTGAAGGTCAGGACGCCGGCGCGCTTGGCCTGGGCGTAGACGGCGGCCGCGCTGTACTCGGCCTTGCCGGTCGCGGCATGGTTGACGCCGTAGACGACGAACGCCTCGTCCTCGCCGAGCGTCAGCGCCTCAGCGCCGAGGAACGCGGTGATCGGACCCGCCGCGTAGGCGGCGTCGGAGTTGTCGCCGAGGCACGAGCTCAGGGTGCTGATGCAGCGCTCGGGATCGATCGCCAGCGCCACCGTGTCGGCGCCCGCGATCGCGATCGACTCCCACTCCGCGGCGCCGAGGCTGGCGAAGATCGCCGCCTCCAGCTCCTCGAGCGGGCCGGCGAGCGCGTCCTCGTTCGTGCCGTCGCCGCGCTCCGACCGGGGAGGCGCCACGATCGCCGCGCCGCTCTGCGCGGGCGTCAGGCGGAAGACCTCGAGCGGGACGTCGTCGAGGTAGGCCTGCCCCGCCGCGGCGTCGGCGAAGAGCGCGACGCGCCCGAGCACGAGCACCGTGTCCGCCGACGCCTCGAGCCCGAAGCGGAGGACGTCGCGCGGGAGCGCGAGCTCGTTGATCGCCGCCTCGGCGAAGCCGTCGCCGACGAGCGCCGCGCGGGCCCGATCCGCGGCCGCGCGATCCGAGGTCGCGATGATCGCCACCTCGCCGGCGTCCGTCGTCCGCAGGTTCACGTGGTTGAGCGTGTCGGCGACGCTCGCGAACACGTCCACCGGCTCCGCGCCGCTCCAGCGCTCGAAGAGGTAGGGCGTGAAGCCGACGTACTTCGCGGCCGGCGGCATCACGCCGACGATCACGAGCGCCTCGCCCTCCGTCATCCGCACCACCGGCTCCATCCCCGCGGGGATCTTCGCCAGATCGCCCACCGGGAACGACGGCAGCGACTCCGGCCGCTCGGGGTGCGCGGGGACGCTGAAGAGGAGGTAGGGCGAGCTCGGGTTGTTGCCGTAGCAGTCGCTGAGGGACGCGCAGTCCTCGATCAGGAACGACGAGGCGTGGCCGCGCTGGGTGACGAAGCCCTCGGCCTCGAACGCCGCGAAGAGCGAGCTCTCGTCGCCCGAGGTCGTCGACGCGCCCGCGCTCGCGGAGGTCGTCGCCGCGCTGTGCCCCTCCGACGAGGGATTCGAGCAGCCGACGGCGCCCGTCGTCGACGCGGCGAGGAGCAGGGCGAGCGCGCGCGATCGCATCGACGAAGGCTACGATCGGGCCGCGCGCGCGGTCAACGAGCGCCCCGCGCTCAAGTCACGGGCAATTGCCGGAGGTCGGCTTGTCGCCCTTCGCCAGCTTCGGCGCGTCGGCGAACTTCAGCGGCACCGACTGGCAGAACCAGATCCCGCAGTCGTTTTGCAGCTGGATGTGGAGGTGCGGCCCCGAGGTGTAGCCGCTGTTCCCCGAGCGCCCGATCACCGCGCCCTGGGCGACGGGATCGCCGACCTTCACCGCGATCGACTGGAGGTGCATGTAGAGCGCGACGGTCCCGTCGTTGTGGCGGACGCCGACGAAGTTCGCCTTGTTGTGGCACTGCTCGAGGAGGCCCGGCGGGTTGTAGCAGGTCGACCCCTGGGGCGATCGCATCTCGGCGTAGGCGACGACGCCGCTGCGGACCGCCCGCAGCTTCGTCCCGCGCGGCATGGCGAAGTCGTAGGCGTACTTCTGCGAGCCCTGGTGGCTCGATCCGCTGTTGCCCTGCGAGCAGGTGTAGGCGTCGCCGCAGGTGTAGGGGAGCTTGTAGGACGAGCTGTCGTTGCAGGTGTCCGGGACGCCCATCTGGTTCTCGTGACAGCCGAGCTCGCACGGCTCCTTGACGATCCACGCGTCGCCGTCGCAGCCGAGGATGTCGTCGTTGTGCTCGGGGACCAGCGGCACGCGGCACGGCGGGTCGAGGGTGAGGCCGTGCTCGGCCGCCCCCGCGCCGCACCAGGCGACCTTGACGAAGCACGGGCACACCGGCAGCAGACAGGCGTCGGCCTCGCCCGGCGTCGTGACCTCGCAGCCCTCGGCGCAGCTCTCGGCGACCGACCACGCGCCGGCCTCGCAGGCGAAGACGTCGCCCTCGTGGCCCTCGTGGTCGGGGATCGTGCAGTCGTTCTCCGCCGCGTAGTCGCCGAGGCCAGCGCCGCAGTATGGGCCGTCGCCGGCGAAGCACGGGCAGCTCGCCGGCGCGTCCTCGGTCGTCGAGGCGTCGGTCGTCGAGGCGTCGGTCGTCGTCGTCGTCGTCGTCGTCGTCGCGTCTGTCGTCGTCGCGTCCGTCGAGGTGCTCGTCGCGGTCGTCGAGGCGCCCGTCGTCCCGGTCATCGCGTCGGTCGAGGCGGCCGTCGTCGCGCTCGTCGAGGCGCCCGTCGACGTCGCCCCGCTCCCGTCGGCGTCATCGCCCGCGCAGGCGACCACGAGGAGCGCGCTAAGGAGGGCGGAGGAGGCGAAGCGACGGGACGCGGACCACATGATGCGCGTTATCGCCCGCGCGGTCGACGGGGGTCAACCGCCGGCGCGCCGTGGAAACGTGCCGCTCAGCGGGCATCGCTGGCGGAGGTCCTCACGCGGAGCGTCGCCCCTGGACGAGGACGCCAGCTTCGAGAGCCGACGCCGCCGCGCCGCCGCCCGGCAACATGACCCTATGGACAGCAAGCACGCGGGTCCGTGTGAGGTCGATCTCCCGGCGCGCTGGCGACGGCGCCGCCGCGCTCCGCAGGCGGCATCGACGTTCGCGGACGACCCGCTCGCGCGCCGCGACGTGAGGGGGCGAACGCGCCCACCTCAGCGGAGGCGCTCGTCACCATCGCAGGCGGCCTCCCACATCTGTCGAGGTCGCCGAATCGAGGTCGCACAGGGGAATCACGCGCGGTCGCTCGACCGCGCACCGCACGTCGCCCAAACATCGTCTACCGTCATAGTCGGTGGGAACGCTGCGCGGAAGCATGGGCATTCTAGCGCCCTTCGCCGTCGTCATCGTCGTGGGCGCGTCGCTCGTCGCGTGGGCGCTCATCGACGCGGGGATCGAGCGACTGTCGACGCGCGCCGCGGTCGTCGCCCAGGGCGCCGCGGCGACGCTGACCTCCACGCTGGCGAAGTCCAGGGATCACATGCGCAGCCTCGAGTCGGAGGAGGCGGTCCGCGACGCGCTCAACGCTGGCGACGATCCGCGGGCGACGGCGTCGATGCTCCCCGCCTTCTCGACGCTCCTCAGCCGCAACCCGACGTACCGCCAGGCCCGCTGGATCGACGAGTCTGGGTACGAGCGGCTCCGCGTCGTCCGCGACAGCGACGGCGCCGTCCACCCGAGCGCCCACCTCGGGAACAAGTCGTCGCGCTACTACGTCCGCGAGGGCCTCGCCGCGCGGCCCGGTCCCGTGATGACCTCGACCCTCGACCTCAACGTCGAGCGCGGGCGCATCGAGGAGCCCCACGTCCCCACCCTCCGCTTCCTCGCCCGCGTCGTCGACGACAGCGGCGAGCCGCGCGGCCTCCTCGTCATCAACGTCGACATGCGCCCGCTCTTCGCCGCCGTCGAGG
>JAGQIT010000781.1:3955-10160 GCA_020431135.1 Myxococcales bacterium
GAGCAGCGCGCCCCCGCGCTGTGGCGCCGCGTCTCGGCGGCGCCCCGCGGGCGCTACACAGGCGAAGGCATCTGGGCCTGGACCCACACGAAGCCGACCGAAGGGGACGCCTCGGCCCTCAGCAACGCGACCCCGTGGGTCGTTCTCGTCCACGTCGAGGACGCCGACGTACGCCGGTACTACGCCGTGGTCCTCATCCCGACGGGCCTCATCGCGCTCGCCCTCCTCGGGCTCTTCGGCGCCTTGGCGCGGCGCCTCAGCGCGCGCGAGCGGTCGCTCCGCGAGGCCCGCGATCACGCCGAGGCCGCGACGCAGGCGGCGGCCCTCGTCTCCGCGATCACGGGCGCAGCGAACGCGGCGATGACCACTCAGGAGATGGTCTACCTGTCCCTTCGACCGCTGTGCAGGGCGACCGGCATCGGCGTCGCCGTCGCCATGTTCGGCGACGAGGTGGGGATGCACTACATCCACGCGACCGCCGACGCGGGGGCGGTCGGTGACGCCCTCCGCGCGCTCGACGACTCGGCCTGGCTCCGCGGGATCCCGCGCGCGAAGCACCCGCTCTGGCTCGAATTCAGCGACACATCGAGCGCCCACGCCGGCGCCGAGTGGTGCATCCGCGCGAGCGCGGCCGGCCTCGCCGGCGCGCTCGGGATCCCGATCCTCGTCGACGGCGAGGCGCTCGCCAGCTGCGTCCTCCTCTACGACACGTCGTACCGCCACCGGAAGGAGGCCTTCGCGACGATCGTCAAGGCCGGCTCCGAGGCCCTCGCCGCCGAGATCGGCAACGTCCTGCTGCGCGAGCGCGCCAACCTCGAGCTGACCCAGGCGCGGCGGCTCGCCGAGGAGTCGAACAGCGCCAAGACCGAGTTCCTCGCCCACATCAGCCACGAGCTGCGGACGCCGCTCAACGGCGTGATCGGGGCCGCCCGCCTGATGCGCGGCGAGTTCAGCCGCGTCGAGCAGCGCAAGTTCCTGCGGATCATCGAGGAGAGCGGCAGCCACCTCCTCGCGCTCATCAACGAGATCCTCGACGTCGGCAAGATCGAGTCCGGCGAGCTCACCTTCGTCGAGGAGGACGTCGACGTCGTCGCGATCGTCGACCAGTCGCTCCAGAGCCTCAAGAGCCTCGCCGACTCGAAGGGCGTGCGCCTCGTGCACCTCGCGGATCCGGCGATGACGCGGATGTACCGCGCCGACGCCACGCGGGTGACGCAGATCGTCACCAACCTCGTCGGCAACGCCCTCAAGTTCACGGACATCGGCAAGATCGTCGTCCGCACGCGCGAGCACCCGAACTCGACGCGCCGGGCCGCGCGCCTCGAGTTCGCGATCGAGGACTCGGGCCGCGGGATCTCGCACGAGAGCCTCGAGCGGATCTTCGAGCGCTACGTCCAGGCTAAGCCCGAGGACAGGCGGCGCCCCGAGGGGGTCGGCCTCGGCCTCCACATCAGCCGCCTGCTCATCGACCGCATGGGCGGCTCGATCGCCGCCGAGAGCCCGAACCCGAACAACGCCTACGACACCCCGGGCGCCCGCTTCGTCTTCAACATCGTCGTCCCCCGCTCGTCGCACCCCTCGCCCTACGCCCCGATCTCAGGCGGCCACCTCCGCCGCGTCTGGGTCGTCGACGAGGACGCCGAGCTCGGCGAGCACATCGCGCGCCTCATCGAGAGCTGGGGCACCCAGGCGGCACACTACACGCGCTTCCCGGAGCGCCCGGCCGACCCCCCCGACATCGTCCTCCGCAACGCCGCGCTCGACGCCCCCGCCTGGGTCGCCTGCGCCAGCGCCTACACCGAGCCGGTCGCGCGCAGCGACATCTACCGCCACCTCGCGCCGATCGCCGTCGAGGAGGACGACGAGCACCCCGAGAACACGCCGATCCGCCGCATCCTCGCCGAGAACGCCGCGCGTCGCCGCCGCGTGCTCCTCGTCGAGGACAACCCCGTCAACCAGCTCATCCTCGGCAAGTTCCTCGAGCTCATGGACTTCACCTTTGAGGCCCGCGAGAACGGCCGAGAGGCGGTCGACTACTTCAACGATCCGGCGCGGACGACCCTCCCCGACTGCGTTCTCATGGACAGCAACATGCCGATCATGAGCGGCCCCGAGGCGACGCAGCGCCTGCGCGCGCTCGGGGTCACGGTGCCGATCATCGCCGTCACCGCCGACGCCATGGCCGACGAGGTCCAGCGCTGCCTCGACGCGGGGATGGACGACTTCATCAGCAAGCCCGTGGATCTCAACCACCTCGCGGTCGTGCTCCTGCGCAAGCTCTTCGCCGACAAGCGCCCTTGAGCCCGACGGGCGGCGAGCGGCGCCGCGGCGCTCGCCCGCCCGCGCGAGGAGGCCGTCCGGGGATCCGGCGCGCGCTCGCGCGGCGTCGAACACTCGGACGGCCGCTTCGCCTGCTAGTGTGCCCCGGGCGCGGGCGCAGAGCCGCGCCCGCCCGACTCCCCTGCGACGCCCAGACCCGCCATGAACGCCCTGCTCGCCGAGCCCCTCCACCTGCCGTGCGGCGCCGCGCTGCCCAACCGCATCCTCAAGTCGGCGATGTCCGAGATCCTCGGCACGCCGCGCCACGCCCCGTCGGCGGGGCTCCCCGTGCTCTACCGGCGGTGGGCCCGAGGCGGCGTCGGGCTGTCGATCACCGGCAACGTCATGATCGATCGCCGCGCCCTCGGCGAGCCCGGCAACGTCGTCATCGAGGACGACCGCGACCTCGACGCGCTGCGGGGCTGGGCCGCGGCCGCCAAGTCCGAGGGCGGCGCGGTGTGGATGCAGCTCAACCACCCCGGCAAGCAGTCGCCGAGGTTCCTCAGCCCGGAGACCGTCGCGCCGTCGGCCGTCGGCTTCGGGCCGACCCTCGCCAAGGCCTTCGCCGTGCCGCGGGCCCTGACCGAGGCCGAGATCCACGACCTCATCGCGCGCTTCGGACGCGCCGCGGCGGTCGCCGTGGAGGCGGGCTTCGACGGCGTGCAGATCCACGGCGCCCACGGCTACCTCGTCAGCCAGTTCCTCTCCCCGCACCACAACCGCCGCGAGGACGCCTGGGGCGGCGGCCTCGAGAACCGCGCCCGCTTCGCCCGCGCGGTTCTCCGGTCAATCCGCGACAACGTCGGCCCCCGCGTCCCGATCGGCGTCAAGATCAACTCCGCCGACTTCCAGAGGGGCGGCTTCACCGAGGACGAGTCCCGCCAGGTGATCCGCTGGTTGGCCGAGGACGGCGTCGACCTCGTCGAGGTCTCCGGCGGCACCTACGAGGCCCCCGCGATGACCGGCCGCGCGCGCAAGGAGAGCACCCGCGCGCGCGAGGGCTACTTCCTCGACTTCGTCGCCCAGGCGCGGCAGGAGGTCGACGTGCCCCTCGCCGTCACCGGCGGCTTTCGCACGGCTGCTGGCATGGCGTCGGCGCTGGAGAGCGGCGCGGCCGACATGGTCGGCCTCGCGCGGACCCTGGCCATCCAGCCAGACTTCCCCCGCCAGGTGCTCGCAGGGACAGCCCCCGAGAGCCGCGTCAGGCGCCTGAGCACGGGCCTCAAGGCCCTCGACGCGGTCGCCATGCTCGACGTCACCTGGTACGAGGTGCAGCTCGGGCGCATGGCCGCCGGCAAGGAGCCCGACCCCGATCTCGGGCCGCTGCGCGCGCTCGGCAGCACGCTGTGGGCCCAGGGGCGCCAGGCGTTCAAGATGCGACGCGCGCGCTGATCACCCGGGTAGGCCGCATCCATCGCGTGCCCTTCTCCGGTGGTTCGGGCACCATCTCCCGGTGCCTACCCGAAGAAACAGATCCCGCGCACCTCTGGTTCTCCCCGCCGCCCTCGCCCTCGCCCTGACCCCCCTCGGGGCGTGCAGCGGCGACGACGACGGGGGCGACGGCTCGGCGACCGCGACGAGCTCAGCGTCCGCGTCGACGACCAATTCCACGTCGGCGACGACCTCCGCAGCGACCTCGCAGACGTCGACCACCGCGGGCTCGGCGACCGCGAGCGGGAGCTCGAGCACGACCTCGAGCACGGACGCGACCACCGACGACACGACGGGCGAGACGTCGACGGGATCGACCACCGCGACCACCGACGACTCCACCAGCGCGACGACCGGCACCTCCACGACCGCGAGCACGGGTACCTCAGACAGCGGATCGACGAGCGGGACCACCGGCGAGCCCGGCGTCTGCGATCCGGTCCCCGGCGAGGATCCCTGCGAGACCTGCGCCAAGGAGAACTGCTGCGACGAGCTCATGGCCTGCCAGGGCGTCGAGGACTGCGAGTGCATGAGCGAGTGCTACGTGAACGAGAAGGACATCTCGAGCTGCGGGCAGCAGTGCGTCGACGGCGTGGCGAGCCAGGAGTTCCAGGACCTCCTGGTCTGCGTGATGCCGTGGTGCGGCCTCCAGACCCGCGACATGGCCTGCGTCCCCTAGCACCCGGAAAATCGACGCGCGCTCCCGCTTGCCCGCGTCGACGCTGCCGGCTGCGACGAAGCTCGACGTACGCTCGGTACAGCGGCGCGATCGCGGCGCGAGGCCACGCGCCGCTCTGCGGGACAACGTCCTAGTTCACAGGCCGTCGAGGGGGCCGTCGCCGTCGTCGCCGAAGCGCTCGCAGTCGACCCCGAGGGCCTGGAGGACCGACACCAGGAGCCGCGCGTAGGGGGTCCCCGACCCGCAGACCAGGTGCCTCCCGGGCGCGATCGCCCCGCCCGCGCCGCCGGCGAGGAGCACCGGCAGGTCGTCGTGGCTGTGGGTGTTGCTCTCTGAGATCTCGCTCGAGAGGAGCACCAGGCTGTGATCGAGGAGGGTGCCGTCGCCCTCGGGGATCGCCTTGAGGCCGGCGAGGAGCGCCGCGAAGCGCTCGATCTCCCAGCGCTCGATCTGCAGGAGGCGCCCCAAGAGCGCCGGGTCGCCGGCGTTGTGCGAGAGGTCGTGGTGCGACTCGGGGATCCCGAGGAAGCCGTAGGTGCGGGTGCTCGCCGAGTTGCCGAGCATGAACGAGATCGCCCGCGTCGCGTCGCAGCGGACGGCCATCACCATCAGCGCGGTCATCACCTCGACGTGGCCCTCGAGGTCGGCGTAGGTCGGATCGAAGCCCGCGGTGGTGCAGCTCGGCGCGGCCGCGTCGATCCGGCGCTCGAGGGCGCGGACGGACTCGAGGTAGTCCTCTAGGCGCCGGCGATCGTCGACGCCGAGCTCGCGATCGAGGCGGCGGGCGTCGCCGACGACCTGATCGAGGACGCTGCGCCTTAGCGCCCGCCGCTGCGCCCGCTCGCGCCAGCTCGCCTCCGGATCGTCGCCGCCGAAGAGGCGGTCGAAGGCGAACGCGGGGTCGGTGATCTTGGGCAGCGGCGAGGCGGCGTCGGCCCACGAGATGTGGCGCGAGTAGGCGCAGGCGAAGCCGTTGTCGCAGTTGCCGACGTGGCCGCCGCCGTCGATCCCGAGCTGGAGCGAGTCGAGCGCGGTCGCCCCGGCGATCGCCTGGGCGTAGCGCTGATCGACGGAGACGCCGAGGTCGAGGTCGGTCTCGGAGCGGCGCGCCGCGCAGGCGGTGAGGAAGCCGGCCGTCCCCGTCGCGTGGTGGCCGGCGCCGGCGATGTCGGCGGGGCCGTTGCGCAGGCCTGTGATCACCGAGACGTCGCCGCGGAGGTCGCCGAGCGGCGCGAGGGTCGGCGAGAGGGTGTAGCCCTCGCCGACGTCGCTCGGCCGCCACGCGCCCTCGAGCATCCCGTTGGGCACGTAGTAGCAGAGGAGGCGGACGGGGGGCGCCGGGGCCGAGCCGCGCGCCCGCCGGGTCGGCGCCAACGCCTCGAGGAAGGGGAGGCCGACCGTCGCCGCGGCGCCGCCGAGGAAGGCCCGTCGCCCGCGTCGACGCGCCGCGCTCATGAGCCCTCCGCGTCGCGCGAGACGAAGGGCTCGCTGGTCGCGACGAGAACGAAGAGCTCACGCAGCCCGTAGCCGCGCTCGGCGAGCTCCTCGGCGATCGCGTCGACGTGCGCCTCGTCGTCCGCCCCGAGGCCGCGGCCGAGCGCGTAGGTCAGCGCCTTGCGCGTCGCGCAGTGGACGAAGGCCGGATCGTCGGCGATCAGCGCGGCCAGCTCCGGGACCCCGCTGAAGCCGACCCCCGAGGGGAGCTCGCCCGAAGGATCGATCGCGACGCCGCCCTCGTCGACGCGGTAGCGGCCGATCGCGTCGTAGCTCTCGAAG
>JAGQIT010000782.1 GCA_020431135.1 Myxococcales bacterium
CGGGCTTCGCGCACACGTCGGCGTGGCCGCTCACCGGGAAGCACGCGACGCAGGCGACGTGCGAGTCCTGTCACGAGAGCGGCCGCTACGCCGAGGCGCTGCGCTGGGCCCAGCTCGCCGAGTCGATGCTGCGGCGCGTCGACGCCGACGCCGAGCGCGAGGCCGAGGCCCTCGTGACGATCGCCACGGTCGAGCTCCACGCCGGCGAGTACGACGCGGCGACCGAGCGCCTCGAGCGGGCGCTGTCGCTGAAGGCGGCGGCCTCCGGCGCGGAGGATCCCGACGTCGCCCCGATCTACGCCGCCCTCGCCAAGGTCCACCAGGAGCGCCATCAGCCGGCGCGGGCCGAGCCGCTCCTCGAGCGCGCCCTCGCGATCCTGGAGGCCAACTTCGGCCTCGAGCACCCGCGCTGCGCCGAGCTCCTCGACAAGCTCGGCGCGGTCCTCGGGATGCAGGGGCGCTACGCCGAGGCCGAGCTCCACCTGCGCCGCGCGCTCGACATCCGCGAGCGCGCCCTCGGGCGCGACCACCTCCTCGTCGGCGAGATCCTCAACAACCTCGGCCTCGTTCTCAGCAACCAACAGTTGCCGGAGAAGCGGGCGGAGGCCGAGGCGATCTTCACGCGGGCGCTCGGCGTCATCGAGGCGAGCGTCGGCCCCGGCCACCCGAGCCTCGCCTATCCGCTCAACAGCCTCGGCGTCCTCTACCTCGAGGAGGAGCGCTGCGCCGACGCCCTGCCGCTCCTCGAGCGCGCCCTCGAGATCAACCGCCGGACCCTCGACCGCGAGCACAAGGCGCTCGCGTATCCGGTGCTAAACATCGCCGCCTGCAACGCGACCCTCGAGCGCCACGTCGAGGCGGTGAAGGGCTACCGCGAGGGCCTCGCCCTGCTGACGCGGGTCACGGGCGAGAACAACGGCAATGTCGCCCGCATCCACCGCGACCTCGGCGAGGAGCTGATCGCCCTGGAGCGCTACGAGGACGCCGCCGACGAGCTCCGGCGCAGCCTCGAGGTCTTCGACGCGCTCGCCGAGGTCCGCTTCGCCGACGATCGCGCCGAGGCGCTCTTCCTCTCTGCGGTGGCGCTCCGCGGCGAGCGACCGCGCGCTCCGGAGGCCCGCCGCGAGGCCAAGCGCCGCGCCCGCGAGGCCCGCGACGCGCTCTCCGCAGAGCACCCCGCCCGCGCGGCGATCGACGCGTGGCTCCGCGAGCGCTAGGAGGGGGCGCGGAGCGACGTGTCTAGCCTAGAGGACAGGTCGTTCCGGTGCGCGCGTGTGGGGGGACGCACTATGCTTGGTGCCTTGCGAGCGCCGAATATCCGTCGTCGACGCCCTTGGGTCGCGATCGTGTCGCTGCTCCTCGGGTGCACGGGCGGCGACCTCGGCGGCTCCGGGGCGACGGAGAGCGAGAGCAGCACGGGCAGCGCAGGCGGCGGGAGCAGCACGGGCGGCGAGAGCAGCACGGGGGACGTCTGCGAGCCGGTCGCGGATGGCTTCTGCCGCGCCGCACCGATCGCTATGGACGAGCTCCTCGCGGGCGTCGGCGGCTTCCCGATCGACGCCGGCTACGGCGATGTCACGGCGATCGGTGACATCAACGGCGACGGCCTCGCGGACCTCCAGATCGACGCGTTCGTGGTGTTCTCGCAGCCGGGGACGGTCGCGCTCTCGGACGACCCCGAGCTCCTCGCGCCGCGCGGCTTCCAGGTGCTCGCGCCGAGCGGGGCCCTGCGGCTGTCGGGGGTCGGCGACGTCAACGGCGACGGTCGCGGCGATCTGCTGGGCACAGACCATGACGAGGGCGTCAGCTGGATCGTCTTCGGCAAGGAAGACACGAACGACGTCGACACCGCCGAGGTCAGCGCGGGGGTCGGCGGGTTTGAGATCACGAGCGCAGTCTTCGACGCCGCGCTGCGGCCGCTCGGGGACGTCGACGGCGACGGGCTCGGGGACCTCGCGTTGACGAGCGGTGAGCGTATCCGCATCATCCCTGGCAAGGCAGACGGCGCGCCGATCGACGTCGCGCTGACGGAGGCGGTCGCCGAGTTCAAGGGCGCTGACCTCGAGCCGGCGAGTGCGGTCGCAGCCGGCGATCTCGACGGCGACGGCGTCGCCGAAGTTGTGTACGCGATCGCGTACGGCGAGGTCGTGGTCCTCTCGGCGCCGAAGGGCTGGGCGGCGCCGGAGCGGGTCGAGACCGTGATCGACGCACTCTTCGACGATGATCTCGTGATCCGCGATCTCGACGGCGACGGCGTCGACGACCTCGCGGTCATGTACTTCCTGACGACGGTCTTCGGCGCGACGGTCGGCGTCGTCCTCTACGGCCCGCTCGAGCTCGGCGGCCCGCCGCTCGGGGACCCAAACCTGTGGAACGTCGCGTCGGAGGCGGGCGTACCGGTCTTCATCGCGGCCGACGACGTCCCAGGCGCGGAGGTCGTGGCGACCGAGGTGGATATGGAGGACGCGGGGCCCGTGAGGTATGTGCCGCAGGTCCTGCGCTTGGCGAGCTTCGTCCCGCCGCAGCCCGCGTCGAGCTGTCCGTACCCGCGAGGCGTGCTCTTTGAGGACCAGAGGGCCTCGTTCGCCAACGTCGGCGACGTCGACGGCGACGGTAGCGAGGACCTGTTACTCCGGGCGCGCGCGGGGGACGACGATGTGCTGGTCGCCGTCGTCACCTCGGTCTGCGACTAGCGGACGCCGCTCGCCGCGACCTCCCATGTTCGCGGACTCGTGTGGATGCGTCCTTCCCGTCGTCGCCGGCGCCCCGAGATAGACGCATAATATGTCCCTTTGGACATTTTTCTGAGGCGGTGACCTTGGCACGCGTCGCGCCACCGCGCGGCCAAACTCGCGGCGCCGCGCGGCGCGTTGCGACGGGTCGCCGCTTCGCACGCATGGACGCGCGCGCAGCCGCGAGCCGCGTCACATATCCGCGCGGACAGGTGTCACAAGCCGCCACGGACTCGCGGAGCGGCCCGCCAGCACGCGAGGGGGCGCCCCGTTCTCCGGCACACTCGATCCGATGCGTGTGGATGGGGTGGTGCTCAGCGTGGCTGTCACTGCCTGCAGCGTCGCCCACCCGCCGGTCGTCTGGAGCGGCGACAACATGGAGTTCACGGCGGAGCTCGATGACGGCGCCTGCGAGGGGACGTACAGGCTTCAGGACGACTTCATCGCGCTCCTCTCGGAGCTCGTCGGCGTCGCCCTCGACGAGCGCGTCGTCTACGTCCAGGTCGACGCGGACCGGGTCGGCGAGTACTGCTCGGAGCAGTCGCCTGGCGGCTGCGCGAGCGGGCGCACGGCGGTCTCGACCCGGGCGTTCAGCCGCCACGAGCTCGCGCACGTCGTCACCATCGCGGCGGGCTGGCGCGGCCCGTCGCCCTTCGTCGAGGGCGTCGCCGAGATGTTCAACGACGGCGTCGACCCCGACGAGTCGCGGGCGGCGGTCGACGAGGTCCTCGCCGACTTCCGGATCACCGACGCGCACTACTACACGATGGGGCTCTTCGTCCGCTTCCTCGTCGAGCGCCACGGCCTCGACGCGCTCGCCGGCTTCATGCGCGCGACGGACAGCCGGGCCGCGCGCGCGGCCTACGAGGCGACCTTCTCCGCCCACTTCGGGGAGCCCCTCGCCGACGCGATCGCGGCCTTCGAGGCCTACCCGACGTGCCCCGAGTGGAGCAACCGCATCGCGCTCTACGAGTGCAGCCGGCCGCTGCAGCCGTGGCGCGGCGGGGTCCTCGACGTCAGCGCTGAGGTCGACTGCCGCGACCCCGCCGTCTTCGGGCCGCTGGACAACGAGCGCGGGAGCCTCGGCGCCTTCGCGGCGTTCGAGGTCGCGGCGGCGGGGACCTACGCCGTCGAGGTGCGCAGCGAGGTGCCCGGCTTCGCCGGCGTCCGGGTCACGCGCTGCGGATCGTGCTGGGACGAGGTCGACTTCGGAGTCGCCGCGGGCGAGCTCGAGAGCGTCGCGCTCCCGGCCGGGCGCTACTACGCGACCTTCGTCGCCAGCGCCCAGGCGCCCGGGCGGATCGACCTCCGCGTCGCCCCCGAGCCGTGAGCCTCGGCGATCGCGGGCGCGCCCCGCCGAGACGCGCCGCGGCGTCGTGGCGAGGCGCTCCGCCCCGATGTCTGCGCCGCGCGGGCGCCGGTCGCTAGAACGAGTCCGGCAGCGGCCAGCTCGACAGCGTCCCGTTCTGCGCGTACTTCACCGGCGTGAACCACAGCTTGCCGCTCGGGCTGACGGCGACGCGGCCCTTGCCCGGCATCATCTGGAAGGTCGCGACCTCGCCGGTGAAGGGGTGGAGCTCGACGACCTCGAGCGTCGACAGGCCGGCGTAGACGAGGCCCGTGAACGAGTCGTGGCTGAGGCTCGTGATGTCGGCCATGAGGTCGACGACGAGCTCGCTGTCGCCGGTGTTGGTGTTGTAGAGGTAGACCTCGCCGCCGAGGAGACCGACGAGGATGTGCGCCGGGCTCACCGGCGCCCCGGCGGTGACGCGGGTGTCGAAGGTCAGGAGCTTGTCCTGCGTCATCTTGTCGAGGTCGGCGGTGTTGAGGTCGCCGTTGTTGGTGCTGTTGCCGACGTAGAGCACGCGGTCCTCGCCCCAGGTGAGGCCGTGCGGGCCGGCGTCGGCGGGCGTGTTGCCGAAGGGCCCGCTGCCCTGGGTCGGCATCGCCGGGATGACGATCGGCAGCGGGTTTTGCATGTTCATCTCGTCGAGGCGGGCGACGCCCTGCGGCGGGTCGACGAAGCAGCCGCAGGTCGGGCAGCACGTGTAGGTGATCGCGACCTCGCCGAGGCCCTCGACCTGCTGCGGCGGCGCCGGCTCGTTGGCGAACTTGTCCTCCGGCGACTGCTTGATCTGCGGCGCGGTCAGGCGCTTGAGAACGCGGACCTCGCCCATGTTGAGGTTGGCGACGCCGGCCCAGGTCGTCAGGTCGCCCTCGGGGGTGAGCTTGCGGACGTAGTCGGTGCCGCTGCGCAGGGTGACCATCCAGGCGGCGCAGTCGTCGGCGAAGTCGAGGCCGCCGATGTCGGTGGAGAACTGGCCGTTGAGGAGCGCGGCGCTCGGCTCCTCGCACTCGATCTCGCGGGTGCAGCTGCACAGCGAGCCCCAGCACTGGCCCTCGTCGGTGCAGTCGACGCTGGCGCACGGGGCGATCGGCACGCACTCGCCGAGGCCGTCGCAGACGCTGCCCGGGCCGCAGACCTTGCCGTCGCAGGCCTGGGTCGCGCCGGCGAGGGTGCACTGCGCCTCGGGATCCTTGCACTCGCCGCTGATCACGTCGCAGACCTGATCCGGACCGCAGGGGTCGGGGTCCTGGCCCTGGCACGAGGTCACGCAGACGTCGTCGATGCACTCTTGGTTCGGCTGGTCGCAGACGCCGCAGCCGGCGTCTGTCGTGCTGCCGGTGATGTTGGTGTCAGATTCGCTGCCGCCGGTGGTCGACGTCGCCGTCGTGCCGCTCGTCGGATCGGTGTCGCTGGCGCTCGCGTCCGTCGTGCTCGCGGTGGTCGACCCGCTGGTGCTGTCGCTGTCGCTGCCGCTGCCGCTGGCGGTCGTCGTGTCGGTCGCCGACGCGGAGGCGGAGGCGGAGGCGGAGGCCGAGGCCGAGTCGGTGGCGGTGGCGGTCGCCGTCGCGGTGGCGGTCGTCGTCGCGCTGTCGGAGGTCCCCGTGTCGTCGCC
>JAGQIT010000783.1:0-4102 GCA_020431135.1 Myxococcales bacterium
TTGCCCCGCGGCACCCGCATCGCCGCCGGCGAGAAGGGGATCGTCCGATCGATCGTCGCCGCCAGCGCCCGCAGGCCCTCAAGCGTGGTCACCTGCATGAGCTCGGTGCGCAGCCGCGACGAGCCGTGGAAGCCCTTGGTGTACCAGCTCGAGTGCTTGCGAAAGCCCCGCATCGCGTGGCGCTCGCCGAACCACGCCGAGAGGCGGGTCGCGTGGTCGATCATGATGTCAAAGACCTCGCCGAGGCTCGGCGGGTTCTGAGGCTCGCGGCCGGCGAAGACGTCGGCGAGGTCGCGGAAGAGCCAGGGGCGGCCGAGGCAGCCGCGGCCGACGATCACCCCGTCGCAGCCGGTGCTCCGCATCATCCGCAGCGCGTCCTCGGCCTCCCAGACGTCGCCGTTGCCGAGCACCGGGATCGTCGTCACCGCCGCCTTGAGCTCGCCGATCGCCCCCCAGCGGGCCTCGCCGTCGTAGAGCTGGGCGGCCGTCCGGGCGTGGAGGCCGATCGCCGCGCAGCCCTCCTCCTCGGCGATCTTGCCGGTCTCGAGGAAGGTCATGATCTTCTCGTCGATCCCCATCCGGAACTTGATCGTCACCGGCACCGCCCCGGCGCCGCGGACCGCCGCCCGGACGATCTCGCGGAGGAGCCGGCGCTTGACCGGCAGGGCCGCGCCGCCGCCACGGCGGGTGACCTTGGGGACAGGGCAGCCGAAGTTCATGTCGATGTGATCGACCCTGCCCTCGCCGACCAGGCGCTTGACCGCCTCGCCGACGTAGTGGGGATCGACGCCGTAGAGCTGGAGGCTCCGCGGCGACTCGTCGGGGCCGAAGTCGGCGAGGCGGAGGGTCTTGCGGACGCCGTCGACCAGCGGCCGCGCGGTGATCATCTCGCTGACGTAGAGGCCAGCGCCGAACTCGCGGCAGATCGCCCGGAAGGGGTAGTTGGTGACCCCCGCCATCGGCGCGAGGACGACCGGCGGCCAGACCTCGAGGGGGCCGATCTTCACCGCCGAGAACTCGCCCTCGCGGGCGGGCGGCACCTCGCGGCTCTGCGGGCTGCGGTACTCCGGATCCATCGCGCGGGCGGTCATAGCAGAGGCTGGCCCGGGCGCCAAAGCGCGCCGCCGACGCAGCCAGGGCGGCCTCGCGGGCCCTCTCCGGCGGTCCCGCGAGGCCGCGATCGTCCGCCCGCGCGGACCCTGGCGCGGGCTACACTGGGCCGGTGCGCTGGCCCCTCGCCGCCGCCCTCCTCTGCCTGAGCGCCGCCGAGGCCCGCGCCGACGCCCTCCCCTACGACGAGGACACCGAGCGGCCGGTGAAGTCGGCGGTCGTCGTCCGCGGCGTCGATCGCTTCGCCGACCACGACGTCGTCCTCTACCCGAACAGCTGCCCCAGCGCCCTCGCCGACCTCGACATGTACGGCGAGGACGACTCCGAGTGGGACGAGGCCGTCAACCGCCACGGGCCGGTCGACTTCACCGTCGTCAAGGAGGGCGCGCGCCTCGACTGGCGCCGCGGCGAGAACTACTGCGCCGACTCCCACCTCTACGCGATCCCCAAGGGGCTGCTGCGCGAGCTCAAGGCGATGACCACCGCCGCGCGCCAGGACTTCTGGCGCAACGACCCGCGGGTCCTCCGGACGAGCTACAGCCTCCCCTACACGACCATCGCCGCGCCGAAGAGGGCCCGCCTCCGCGCGGTCGAGGAGGTGATCACAATCCTGGCGATCGACGGCGCCGACATGCGCGTCGAGATCGACTCCCTGCGCTACCGCTTCGCCGGCGGCGAGGAGCAGACCGTCCCCGTCCACAGCGTCGAGCGCCCAGAGCACCCCAACGCGCCGCTCACCCCGGCGCAGCTCGCCGCCGTCGCGGCGGCGGCCGTCGCCGAGACCGCGGCGACGACCGGCGAAGACTCCGCGACCTCGACGACCGGCGACGACACCACGACCTCGACGACCGGCGTAGACGCCACGACCTCGACCGCAGCGACCGACGGCGCGACCGCTATCGACACGACCACCGCGGCAGCGGCCGCCACGACCTCCGCGACCTCGACCACCGCCCTCACCGCCGACGACGCGCAGCCGATCGGCAGAGAGGTCCATCCGGACGCCGAGAAGAAGCCCGACGCCGAGGTCGCGGAGGAGCCCGACGATCGCGGCCCCCTCTGGCTCGCGATCGCGGCCGGTGTCGTCGCGCTCCTCGCCTTCGCCGTCGCTCGCCGGCGGAGCTAGACAAACGCCGGGCGTCGCGGGCGCGACCGCTCACTCCCGATCGCGCGACTTGCAGCGGCCCTCGGAGGGCTGGCACTTGAAGCGGACGTGGAGGTGATCGACGTGCCCCGGGTGGTGGCGGACGATCGTCTCGACGCTCCCCGGACGCCGCGGGTACTCGAGCCAGAAGCCGAGCTCCCCCTTGGCGACGCGGCCGGTCTTGATCGCGTGGTCGTAGAGGAGCTTCTGCAGCTTCGAGTCGATGAGCACGAGCTCGACCTCGCCGCTCTCGACGAGGAGCTCGAGGAGCGCCCACGTCCGATCGGCGTCGAGGTTGCGCTCGTCCATCTCGCGCCAGTTGTACTCCTCCTCGCCCGGGACGATCTTCTGCGGGTAGGAGAGGTCGACGTCGCGGCCCGAGCGGTGGGTGCTGTGCGGCTTGAGGCGCCCGCCCTTCGCCGCCGACATGTTGCCGACGAGGAGCGGCCGATCCTCCGGGAAGCGCTTGCCCCACTGGCGGAGGATCCCGTCGAGCACGGCGATGTTGTGCACCGTCGCGTAGGACTTCCACGGCTCCATCCGCAGGATGCGGCCGGGGCCGTCGACCATCGGCACGCCGCCGACGAGCGAGCCGTCGCCCGCGTAGCCCACCGACTCCGAGACGAAGTCGTCGCCCGGCCGCCGCCAGACGACGACCTGCGTCCCCGGGCTGAGCTCACGCTCGAGATCGACGCCCGGGTTGAGCGCCTGGATCTCGTGGTGAAAGATCTTGTAGAGGTTGGCGATCATCTTCATCGAGCCGCCGCGCTTCACCTTGTAAGCGACCTTGTCCGGCTCCTTGAACGACTCCGTCCACGACTTGCCCTCGAGGCGCTCGCGGGGATCGCGGGGCGTGTCATCGACGACCCGCGGCGCCTCGTCGCTCCGCGAGTCCGCGCCCGCGCCCGCGGCCTCAGCCTCCGCGCCGTCGTCATCGTCGGCGAGCGCGACCTCGGCCTCCGCCGAGCCGTCGTCCGCCTGCGCGTCGCCCTCGTCTGCTCTGTCCGCCGCGTCCGCGCGGCGCTCGTCCACCGCGTGGTCGACGACGTCGCCGTCGTCGTCGTCATCCACGAGGGCCGCCGCCCGCACCTGCACCCGCGGCTCGCCGCCGACGCGGAGCCACGCGACCACCCCCCACAAGCCGAGCGCCGCCGCGATCAGGCCGCGGCCGACCCAAGGCGAGCGCGGCGGCGGCTCGTCGCCGAGCTCCTCGTCGTCGAACTCCTCGTCGTCCGCGTCGATCACGGGGCTGTCCTCGTTCGGGTCGATCGGCTCGTCGGGCTCCATGGCGTGCCTACTTTTGACTACATCTCTCGGTCGGGCAAGGAATTGCCGATTCTGACCGATCCCACGGCCTCTCCGCTACCCTGCGGCCGATGCTCAGCGCCCCCCCTCTCGCCCGCGATCGCGGAGGCGTATGACCCTCCCGGATCTCGCGGGTCTCGTCGGCGTCGCGGCGATCCTCGGCGCCTACGCCCTCCTCCAGCTCGGCAAGCTCGCCGTCCGCGCCCCGCTCTACTCGCTCCTAAACCTCGTCGGCTCGGCGCTGATCCTCCTCTCCCTCGTCTACGCCTTCAACCTGCCGGCGGCGATCATCGAGGGCGCCTGGGTGCTGATCAGCCTCTACGGCCTCGGCGTCGCGCTGCGCGAGCGCTCGGCGAGCGACCGCGAGAGCTGAGCGCTCCGCCGCAGCGCGCAGAGGAGATCTGCGAGACGCGGCACATCGCCCGCCCGCCGCGGTCGGACCGACACGAGCCGGGGTGATGCGTTGCGGTTGGCCCCCGGTGGTCGCGTCTCGCTCACCTCGGGCTCGCCGCAGCCATCTCGTCCCGCAGCGACGACCCCTAC
>JAGQIT010000783.1:4195-6749 GCA_020431135.1 Myxococcales bacterium
TCGACCGCGACCGCGCGTCCCGCTGACAGGAGAGCGCCACTCCACGCGGCGCAGGGTCGCTCCCTTCCGCCGACACGCGGGCAGCCCAGGTCGTCCATAGCCCGCGCCGCCAACCGTTCGATCACACATGCGAGCGCGTGCCTGCATCGGCCGCCACTGGCACCCAGCGGCCCGCGACGCCCGACGACCCCGACAGGAGCGAGCCATCCGGCCCGCGGAGCTGAGCACGCGAGACGAGGCCGGCGCACCGCGCGAGCGCACCGCGGCGCCTGCATCCGCGTTATCCTCGAACAATGGTCGCCCAGCTGATCCACTGCCCGGCCTGCGGCGCCGCCGACACCTCCGTCGCCGACGCCCGGGGGATCCACACCTGCGTCTACTGCGGCGCCCGCTACCAGCTCACGCGCGGGAGCGCGCGCACGCTCGTCGCTACGAGCGGCGCCAAGAGCCCCGCCGCGCCCCTCGTGATCGCCCTCGTCGGCGGCCTCCTCCTCCTCATCGGCGTCGCGGGTGCGGGCGCCTACGTCCTCGTGAGCCGGTCCAACGCCGACATCGAGGCGCCCCAGCCCGCGCTCCCGTCGACGCCCGCACCCGCGACGCCCGCGCTCCCCCCGACGCCCGCGCCCGTCGAGGCGCCCGCGCCTGTCGTTCTCCCGCCGCCGACAGCCGCCGCCGCCGCCGGGCTCACCGTCGACGCCCCACCCGACGTCGAGGCCACCGCGAATTTCGAGGCCCACAACCGCCGGCGCTCGGGCGGCGCCCTGTGGATCTACGGCTACGTGACGAACACTTCCCCCTTCCCCTTGGGCAAGGTCAAGGTCACGGCCGTGCTCCACGACGCCGAGGGCGGCGAGGTCGCCCAGGACAGCGGCTTCTCGGAGTGGGACATCCTCCAGCCGAACGAGCGCTCGCCGATCACGCTCCTCGTCAGCGACCCGCCCGCCCACGAGTCGATCACCTTCGAGACGCACGCCGACAAGCCCTTCTACCTCCCGGGTCAGGTCGAGGGCCTCGAGCTCGAGGTCAGCGACCCGCGCAAGGACTCGTTCCTCGGCTACAAGGCGACCGGCAAGGTCCACAACCGCGGCGAGACGCCCGCGCGATTCGTCCGCATCGACGGCCTCGGCTTCGACGAGGACGACAAGCTCCTCGGCATGGCCTTCTCCTACGCCGACGCCGAGCTCCTCCAGCCCGGCAAGAGCGCGCGCTTCGAGCTCAGCTTCTTCGACAACCAGCCGTACAAGCGCTTCGAGTTCTTCGTCCACGGCCAGCCCGCGGACTGACGCGCGCGACCGGGCGCAGCGACCGACGACGCCCTGACAGACGGGCGCCCGCGCCTCGCCGCCGCCGCGACCTCCGCGGCAGGAGCACCGCCGCGGTCGCCGTCCAGCGGTCTCGCCCGCGAGCCCAAAACCTGTCCATGAGGTCAGGCAACGACCGACCTGTTCTCCTCTCCATCCTCTCCGGCGAGTCCGCAGCCACGACGCGCCGCCGCAGCGCGAGACCACGCCTCGGTTCGACTCGAGGGACAGCACCGCCGCGGCCAGCTGGACCAGCGGCCGGCGAGCCGCCGCCATGTCGGCGTCCGCATACATTGACGGCCGAACCGAGGCCGATACGCTGATCCTCATCTAGCTAGGCGGTAGCAATGAGAGCACTACACTTCGGGATCTTCCTCTTCGGGAGCGGCCTCGCGTTCGCGGGCTGCGGCGACGACAGCGTCGGCACGGCCAGCGCCAGCGACAGCGACAGCGCGGGGACCACGACCGGCACGACCACGGACGCCAGCGCCACAGGCACGGCCACCGACACCACGACCACAACGAGCGGCGGCAGCGAGAGCGCCGGCGAGACGACCTCGACCTCGACCTCGACCTCGACCTCGACCGGCGAGACCACCGGCGAGCCGATGGGCGTCTGCGGAGACGGCGTCGTCGACCCCGGCGAGGAGTGCGACGACGGCAACGCCGACAACTCCGACACCTGCGTCGAGGGCTGCCTAAACGCCACCTGCGGCGACGGCTTCGTCGGCCCCGGCGAGGCCTGCGACGACGGCAACACCGACGACGCCGACGCCTGCACCAACGCCTGCGCCCTCGCCTCCTGCGGCGACGGCGTGCTCCAGGAGGGCGAGGTCTGCGACGACGGCAACGCCGACGACACCGACGACTGCCTGAGCACCTGCGTCGCCGCCTCCTGCGGCGACGGCCTCGTCCACGCCGGCGTCGAGACCTGCGACGACGGCAACGCCGACGACACCGACGACTGCACCTCCCAGTGCGCCCCGCCGACCTGCGAAGACGGCCTCAAGAGCGGCGACGAGAGCGACATCGACTGCGGCGGCGCCACCTGCCAGGGCTGCGCCCTCGACCAGACCTGCGTCAGCGACACCGACTGCCTCAGCGGCGCCTGCACCGACGGCACCTGCACCCTCCCGATCAGCTGCGCCGCCATCAAAGACGCCCTCCCCGAAGCCGCGGACGGCGTCTACGACGTCGACCCCGACGGCGACGGGCCGCTCGAGCCCTTTGTGGTCTACTGCGACATGACCACC
>JAGQIT010000784.1 GCA_020431135.1 Myxococcales bacterium
CGCTGCCGTACCGGGCGCACCGCGAGCTTCGTCGGAGCCGAGAGCGCCGGCGAGGGCGATCGAGAGCGCGTGGCGCTTTGCGGGACAGCCTCCGAGCAGGCGACCTGAAGTATGCTCGGGCAGGAGCGCTCGCGCGGCCTCGCCCCCCTCGCTCGCCCTCGTCGCGGTCGTCGCGGTCGTCGCCGCCGATCTATCCTGGCCCTCGCCGACGGCCTCGCCGGCGGCGACGCGGGAGGCGATGATGGGGCTGTTTCACACGCGGACGGGCTACGGCCGCCTGCAATCCTACGTCTTTGATCGGGCGCTCCGGCGGCTGGTGGCGCCCTTCCACGGCTTCGCCCGCGGGCGCCTCCTCCCGCGCGTGCGGCCGGGGATGCGGGTCCTCGACGTCGGCTGCGGCGGCGGCCACTTCGCGATCGAGCTCGCCCGCCACGAGCCGACCCTCGAGGTCCTCGGCGTCGACCTCTCGACCCGCCTCCTCGCCTGGGCCCGCGACCGCGCCGTCGAGGTCGCCGACCGCGTCACCTTCGTCGAGGCCTCGGCGCTCGACCTCCCCTTCGGGTCCGGCGAATTCGACCTCGTGTACAGCCTCGGCTCGATCAAGCACTGGGACGACCCCGCCCGCGGGCTCCGCGAGGCGGTCCGCGTGCTCCGCCCCGGCGGCCACCTCTGCGTGATCGAGGGCGACCGCGGCGGCCGAGCGGAGGACGTCGACGCGCTGGTCTCGCTCTGGCGCGCCCCGGGCCCGCTGCGGGGCCTCGCGGCCGCGTTCTACCGCAACGCCGTCGTCCCCGGCGCCCTCGACCTCGCCGACGCCGAGGCGCTCGTCAGGACGATCTCCGGGCTCGACGCCGTCGTCGCGCGCGCGCCGGGCCTGCCGATCCTCGCGATCGAGGGGACGCGAGAGCGAGCGCAGGAGGAGACGCCGGAGGGCGCCTCGGCGTGAGCGCCGGGATCTGCTCAAACAACCATGTGCAGGAGTGCAGGAGTGCAGGAGTGCAGGATCGCGGCGGCGCGGCGCGATTTGCGTTGACGGGCCGCCGCTGAGGGCGTAGGCCCGATTCATGGGTGATCCAGCGCCCGTCATCGACGTCGACGACCTGTCCTACCGCTACCCGGGGCGCGACGAGGACGCGGTCCGCGGCGTCTCCTTCCAGGTCGCGCCCGGCGAGATCTTCGGCTTCCTCGGCCCGAGCGGCGCTGGCAAGAGCACGACGCAGAAGGTCCTGATCAAGCTCCTCACCGGCTACCGCGGCCGCGCCCAGGTGTTCGGCCGCGACCTCTCGAGCTGGGGCGACGACTTCTACGAGCGCGTCGGCGTCTCCTTCGAGCTGCCGGCGAGCTACCGCAAGCTGACGGCGCGCGAGAACCTCGCGCTCTTCGCCTCGCTCTACAGCGGCGAGGTCGAGCCGATCGACGCGCTCCTCGAGATGGTCGGCCTGCGCGAGGCCGCCGACCAGCGCGTCAGCGAGTTCTCCAAGGGCATGCAGATGCGCCTCAACTTCGTCCGCGCGCTCCTCAACAGGCCCGAGCTCCTCTTCCTCGACGAGCCGACCGGCGGCCTCGACCCGGGCAACGCCGTGCGGATCAAGGCGCTGATCCGCGAGCGCCGGGCGGCCGGGACGACGGTCTTCCTGACGACCCACGACATGACGGTCGCCGACGAGCTCTGCGACCGCGTCGCCTTCATCATCGACGGCGAGCTCCCGGTGATCGACGCGCCGCGCAAGCTCAAGCTCGCGCACGGCGAGCGCCGCGTCCGCGTCGAGCTCCGCGGCGCCGACGGCCTGACCTCGGAGACCCTGCCGCTCGCCGACTTCGACGAGGGGGCGCTCGCCGAGCTCCGCGGCCGCGGCCGCGAGATCGAGACGATCCACAGCGAGGAGGCGAGCCTCGAGCAGGTGTTTCTGGCGGTCACCGGCCGGGGGCTCCATTGATCCCCTTGCGCCGGGCGCTGACGATCCTCGGGCGCGAGCTCCAGCTCCAGCAGCGCTACGGGGTCCTCTACGCGGCGCTCGTCGTCGTCGGCCTCTGGGCCGCGGTCTTCGCCTTCCTCGAGGAGCCGACCCGGCGCTTCCTGCTGCCGCCGGTGATCGTCATGGACACGGCGATCTTCGGCTTCTTCCTGATGACGGCGATGATGTTCCTCGAGAAGTCCGACCGCGTGCTCGCGGCGATCGTCGTCTCGCCGCTGTCGACCGGGCGCTACCTCCTGAACAAGGTGCTGTCGCTGACGATCGTCGCCGTCGCCCTGACCGCGCTCCTCGTCGCCATCCTCACGCCGAGCGCCGTCAACTGGGCGCTGCTGGTCGTCGGCGTCGCCATCGGCTCGGTGATGACGATGCTCGCCGGCTTCGTGCTCGCGGCGCGCTTCGAGAGCATGAACACGTACATCATCCCGTCGGCGCTGCTGCTGACGGTCGTCCAGCTCCCGGCGCTCCACTACTTCGAGATCGCGACCTCGAAGCTCTTCTACGCGCTGCCGACGATGGCGCCGCTCGCCCTCGTCCGCGGCGCGTTTGCGCCGCTCCCCGCGTGGGAGGTCGCCTACGCGCTCGCCTACGGCCTGCTGAGCTGCGTCCTCCTCCACGCCTGGGCGCGGCGGACCTTCGATCGCTTCGTCGTCGGCGGAGCGGCGGGGTGGCGGCCGACGCAGGCTCGGGCGGCGCGCTCCGACGGGCGCCGGCGCGGGCCGATCGCCGCGCTCGTCGCCGCCGACCTCCGGAACGTCCGCCGCGATCCGCTCCTCGTCTTTATGGCGAGCTACGCCCTCATCCTCGCGCTGCTCGGGCGCTGGCTCGTGCCCTGGCTGGTCGAGGTGCTCGAACCGACCTTCGACCTGCGGCCCTACGTCCTGCTGATCGTCACCTTCTTCGCGGTCCAGACCGGGCCGCTGCTCCTCGGGGCGGTCAGCGGCCTGATGCTCCTCGACGAGCGCGACGAGAACTCGCTGACGTCGCTGCGGGTGACGCCGCTGCCGATCGGCCGCTACGCGCTCTACCGGGCGAGCGGGCCGATCCTCCTGTCGACCGCGCTCTGCTTCGCCGGCGTCTACTTCGTCGGCCTCGTCGACGCGCCGCCGCTGCGGATCGCCGCGGTCGCCGTGGTCAACGCCCTCGAGGCGCCGATCATCAGCCTCGCGCTCGTCAGCCTCGCCGGCAACAAGGTCGAGGGCATGGCGCTGATGAAGGGCATGGGGATCTTCATGTTCGCGCCGGTGATCGGCTGGTTCGTCGATCCGCCGATGCGCTGGCTCATCGGCGTGATCCCGACGCTGTGGCCGGCCGAGGCGTTCTGGCAGGCGGTCGAGCCCCGCGGGTCCTTCTGGCCGGTGATCGCCGTCGGCCTCGTCAGCCACCTGCTGCTGCTCTGGCTGCTCCTGCGCCGCTTTCGTCGCCGGCTCTGAGCGGAGGAACAGGAGGACCCCCGTGCGCGCTCGCCCTGGCGTCGGGCGAGAGCGCACGGGAGCGTCTGCGCCGACGCCTCAATCACGGGGTGCCGGGCGAGGTGATCGGGATTGCGTCTGGCGGAGAAAAGATCGGCGCCGAGGGCCGCGCGCTGGCGCTCATTGATAGGTGTCCGACGGGACATGTCGTCGAAGCGGGCGGCCGTCGGGCTGAGGTGCGGTCACGTGAAGGAGCACGACCTCGTGCGACTCGCCGGAGTTGGGGCGTCCGCAGCGGCGCGAGCCCGACGGCGGAGCGACGACGCGACGACGCGACGAAACGACGACGCGGCGCGGCGGCTCGTGCCGCGCTGCGTCGTCGCGTTTCTTTCTTCTTGTCCCGAGGGGAGGAGGCTCGGCGAGCGAGCCGGCCTCGGGCGCGCTAGCCGGGGATGTCGCCGCAGACCAGGACGTCGGCGGTCACCTCGTCGTTGGCGAGGTTGCACTCGACGTCGGGCTCGGTGCCGTTGCCGTCGTCGTAGATCCGGACGACGACCTTGCCGTCGACGATCTGGTCGGGGTTGAGGGCGAAGGAGTCGCCGTCCGGGCACTCGCCGGCGGGGATCGCCGGCAGCGTCGTCGACTGGACGAGGACCTCCATGCCGTCGACGAGCGAGAAGATCGAGATCGGCGTGCCGGCCTCGACGTCGACGGCGCCCTGGTTGCAGACCTGGTAGCTGACGTAGACCTCGCTCTCGTCGCAGGCGACGCAGACGTCGTTGACCTCGACGAGGAGGTCGGGGAGGGCGGGGTCGTCGACGACCGGGCGGGCGCGGAAGACGTTGAGCTCGGCCCACGAGGGGATCGGCGACTGCGGCACCGAGCAGTCGGGGCCGATGTTGGTGACCGCGAAGTCGTGGATCGGCCAGGCGGGGCCGGCCGCGGCCCAGCCGTCGCCGTTGTGGCCGAAGATCGTCACGGCCTTCTGGGCGCCGTTGGAGACGACGATGATCTCGCCCGAGCCGTCCTTGTCGACGTCGGCGACGACCGGGTACTCCCAGACGGTCCCCGACGAGTGGGTGTCGTTCTGGTAGACGACGGCGCCGGTCGGGCCGTCGTAGATCCGCAGGGCGTCCTGGTCGGCGAACATCACCTCGTAGGTGCCGTCGCCGTTGACGTCGTAGCCGGAGCAGCCGGCCGCGCCCGACGAGTCGTTGATCGTCTGCTGCCAGATGAGGGTGCCGTCGGTCTCGAGCATGTCGAACTTGGCGCCGGCCGGGACCGCGATCTCGACCTCGCCGTCGCCGTCGAAGTCGGCCATGCACGGCGGCCCCGAGAGGTTGGTGTTGCCGGGGATCGGGTAGCTGCCGATCGCCACGCCGTCGTGCTCGTGGACGTAGAGCTTGCTGCCGTAGTTGACGAAGACCTCGGCCTCGGGGTCGTCGTCGATGTTGGCGACGGCGGCGAAGGAGGCCTGGCCGCTCCCGGGGATCGTCCACAGGTTGGCGCCGTCGCTGGCGAAGACGCCGCTGTGGAGGATGATCTCCTTGCTGCCGTCGAGGTCGAGGTCGGCGACGACGGGGGTCCGCCACGGGCCGGTGGCGCCCATCGTCGCGATCAACGCCCCGGTCGCGCCGTCGACGATGGCGATGTCGGCGATGACCTCGACGTCGCCGTCCTCGTCGAGGTCGGCGACGGTGACCTGCGGGTAGGTGCTGAGGCCGCCGATCGCCGGCGAGGTCCACTTGACCTGGCCGCCGGCGCTGATCGCCGTGACCTGGTTCTGCGTGTTGATCGTGACGACCTCGGGGACGCCGTCGCTGTCGACGTCGGCGATCGCCGGGCCGGTGTTGCCGCGCGAGCCCGAGTACTCGAAGATCACGCCGCTGCCGTCGCCGTGGAGGGCGGTGAGGACGTTCGACGACCAGCCGTTGACGACGATGTCGGGGACGTCGTCGGCGTCGACCTTGCCGTCCATGTTGTCGTCGGTGAGGCTGCCGATCGCGGGCATGACGATCGCGCCGTTGCCGGCGATCGGGTGCTGCCACTCGACGCTGAAGTTCCACGGGTCGACGACCTCCTCGACCTCGGTGCCCTCGCACTCGGGGTCGATGGTGATCGGGGCGGCGGGGGCCGGCGAGGGCTCGCAGAGGATCGGCTCGTCGGTCGTGCTGCTGCCGCCGGTCGTCGTCGTCGAGGTCCCGTCGGAGGTCGCCGCGGACGTCGTCGTCGTCGTCTCGCTCGCGGTCGTCGAGCT
>JAGQIT010000785.1 GCA_020431135.1 Myxococcales bacterium
AGAGAGGGACTCGGCGGACGCGTGAGCGTCCGACGGCGCCGCGACTAGCTGGGCTCAGACGCCGGCGGCGTGGTCTCGCTGCGCTCGTGCCGAGCAGGACCGACGGTCTCGAGGAGCTGGCGGATCTGACGGACACAGGCACCGCAGCCGCTCCCCGCCTGACAGCTCTGGCGGATCTGCTTGACGGTGCAGTGGCCCCGACGCGCCTCGTCGAGGATAGTGCGGCTGGAAACACCCTTGCAGAGGCACACAATCATCGGTCGCTCCTCCGGTCGCGCGCGAAAATGAAAACGTCATTGAAAGTCGTTTTCATTTCTCCTTTCCTTTGTAGCCCCTGCCTCCTGGGCCGGCAAGAGTCCGGTGCTTATTTTAGGAGGCGCGCAGGTCCCGCCCACGAGCAATTCCTGCGGCGCGGCCGGAGGCGGGTACAGGACCCGGTCTGGCCGCGGTCCTCCAGGGGTCCGACCGACACGCGCCCGCCGCGTTCGCGCGGACGTCAGCAAGCTGAGCCGAGCGGGACAGCCCCGTGGCCGGAGGCGGACCGGCCTCGGTCACTGTCCCTCGATGGGCACCGTCAGCGCACGGCCTCGGCGAGCGCCCTCGGTGCGCACGACCTCGGTGAGGGCGCCCCCCTCGGTGAGCGCCTCGGTGCGCACGACCTCGATGAGCGCGGCCGCGGTGCGCACGACCTCCAGCGCGATCTCAGTGAGCGCACAGCGGCCTCAGTGCGCGACCTCGGTGACTCGCACCCTCGGTGAGCGCACGGCCCAGTGAGCTCCCACCCTCTGCGAGCGCACGGCCTCGATGAGCGCGACCTCAGTGAGCGCACGGCGCTCGGGCGGACGCCGACGCGGAGGTCCGACTCAGATCGATCGACAGCGATCGAGGAAGACGGTGCCGTCCGGGGTGTCGATCGCCACCGAGACGCACCCCACTTCGCCCGGGTTGTCGGCGGCGAAGCAGCAGGGCAGGCCGGGATCGCAGCTGCTGCCGCCGCGGACGCAGCAGTTCGCCTCCTCGCGCGGCGGCGACTTCAGCGTCGTGCAGCCCTCGCACGTGAACTCGCAGCGGACCTTCAGCTCGGAGAGCCCGTCGTCGAGGCAGAGCTGCTTGCAGTGCTTGTCGAGAACGTCCTGGTCCGCGTCGGCGCCGTCGCAGACCTCAGCGCCCTGGAGGACGTTGATGCCCATCGGGCCGAGGTCGGAGTAGGCGTCGTCGACGACCCCGTCGCCGCAGAACGAGCAGTTGTCGCGGGCGAGCTGACAGCGAGTGGTGCACGCGCTGAAGTTGACCTCGCCGCTGCTGTAGCCCTTGTACTGGATCGACCCGAGCGGCTCGAGGTCCTCGCAGGCGATCACCTCGGCCTCGACGTCGTCGCCGGGGTCGTAGTTCCAATCGCACTCCTCACCGATGTCGGGCACGAAGTCCCCGTCGCCGCACTTCGGGCAGGCGTCGTAGTTCAGCATGCAGGTCAGCGGGTCGCAGGTCAGGAGGTTGTCCCCCGAGAGGCAGCGCTGGTTGCCGAGGTTGGCCGAGTCGCACTGCTCGCCCGGGGAGATCACCCCGTCGCCGCAGTAGGCGCAGATCTCGTCGCTGACCTCGATCTTGCACGTCTCGGGGTTGCAGTGGGCGAGGCCGGCGGTGAAGCCCCGCGACTGGCAGGCGTTCTTGTAGCTGTTGAGATCACCCGGATCGCACTCCTCGCCGGCGACCGCGTCGGCGTAGCCGTCACCGCACGCGACCCGGTGCTCGAGATCGACGAGGCAGGCGCCGAGGCAGCCGCAGGTCAGACCCGCGAGCGCGACCCGGAGCCAGATGTGCGCCCACGCCATGCTTCGATTGTAGGGCGGCGGCCGCCAGGACGCGAGTCTGCGGCGACGACCGTCATCGCAGTCGACTGCGGCCGGCTCCCATGGTCAGCGCTCGCTGCACCGCAACAACCTGTCGTCGCCGAGGGCGACGCGGGTGCCGGGAGCCCCACGCGCGAGCGCGCCCGCCGTCTGACGACGGCGGGCGCGTGCTTCGCGGGCAGAACGCCTCGCGCGAGGTCGACTACTCGGCGCTCGCGTCGAGGCGCGTGAGGACCCGGCGGCCGAGCCAGAGCGCGACGCCGGCGTTGGCGAGGAGCCAGAGGCGATCGACGCAGGCGCCCCCCGGGAGGCCAGTGAGGAGCGTCGGCAGGACGACCGCGCCGTGCAGGAGCAGCGCCGCGTAGCCGAG
>JAGQIT010000786.1 GCA_020431135.1 Myxococcales bacterium
TTCTTGGCGGTCGCCTTCTTCGCGGCCCCCCTCTTCGCCGCCTTGCGCTCAGCCACGGGCGACCGCCTCTCCGCGCCGCGGGAGAACGAAGGTCCGCCGCGCCGTCGCGGCGCCGAGCTCCGCCGGTCCGTAGTAGGTCGCGAGCGTCGCCCGGTGATCGAGGAGATCGGCGTTGCGCTCGAGGAATGCGGCGAAGTCCTCGCCCGCCGGCGCCTCCGCCCGGCGCTCGGCGACGACGACCATCCACGCCCAGGTGAGGGTCTCGTTGTACTTCTCCGGGACGCCGAGGGCCGTGACGACGCGGCGCAGCGCCGCGGCCATCCGCTCGATGGCGTGGCCGAGGCGCTCGCGGCCGACGAGCTCCCAGGCGACCGCGAGGTGCTCGCGGTGGCCGAAGCCGCCGGCGAGGAGGGCCTCCGGCTCGCCGTTCTCGAGCGCCTCGAGGAGCGCCGCGGGGGGGCGTTTGCTGGCTGTTACCATGGTACCTGAGTACCATGGTTGGAGGGCTCTCGTCGCGACATGATGACGCGCGCACGCGCGCCCCCGAGCCCGACTCCGACCCCGACAACCGCGCGAGCTGGCCCTCGGCCTCGCCTCACGTACCCGCCGGGGCGCCGCGCTGTGCAACGAGGGGCTGCCGCGGTCGCCGCCCGCGGCAGCCACGGCACGGATGACCGGCTCCGGGCAGACCCACCCGCGACCCGGCCGATCAGGCGATCCCGAGGCGCGCGCGGACGACCTCGACCGGCTCCGCGAACCAGTCCTCGAGCGGCTCGCCGAGGAGCATCGGGGCCCGCCGCGCGAGCGCCCGCCCGCGGCGGATGTTGGCGAGGGTCCGCAGCGCCAGCCACGGGCGGACCAGCGGACCGAAGAGGTAGAGCACGCCGAGCCACAGGCGGCCGCCCCTGAAGTAGCGCTGCTCGAGGATGAACGCGGTGATCCGCAGCTCCTCGGGGATCGACGTGTCGCAGCCGAGGAGGACGTGGAAGAGGTCGTGGAGGCAGATGTAGCGCGCCGCGGCCCCGAGCTCCTCGACCCCCTCCCGGGCCTCCGCGCTGATGACCGCCGGCGCGATCGCGTTGACCCGGCAAAACTCGACCAGCTCGCGGCCGAGGGCGCCGCGGGGGAGCTGGCCGAGGGCGTCGAAGTCGATCGTCGGCGCGAGCACCTGGGGCCCGCGCGCGCGCCGGAGCGCCTGCACCTGCGCCTCGACGTGCGGGCTCATGACCCGCCCCAGCATGCGCGTCTGCATCGCCGCCGCGTCGCCGATCCGCGCCGGGTCCGAGCGCGCGCGCCGGAGCTCCTTGAGCTGGGTCCACCACGATCGTCCGCTGCGGTCCGTCATCGCTGCCTCCGACTCAGGGGTACACGATCGTTCGCCCGAACTGACCGTTCTGTCGCGGTCGAGCAGGCGCCCCGTCGACCTGCGCCGCCCCACACGACTTGGGAGACTCGCGCGAGGCCCCGCCGCTAGCCGGGCGCCCGCCGCCCGCCGCCCGCCGACGCGAATTCACAGCACAGCTCAGCCGTCGACGCGGTAGGTCCGGACCATCGCGCGCGCCCCCTGATAGTCGCCGACGCGGCCGTAGGCGTGGCGCCCGGCGTGCGGCCAGGCGACCTCGTCGAGCAGGAGAACGAGCGTGTAGTCCCCCGGCGCGAGCGGCTCGAGCGGCCTCAGGGTGAAGCTGACGCCGTGGAGGCACATGTGGCCGCCGGCCGTCGCCTCGATCGTCGCAGGCACGCGCTCGCCGGTCGCCTCGAAGACCAAGAAGAGGTTGTCCGGGCCGATCCCCGAGGCGTCGAAGAGCGCCGCCTCCTCGGCGTTCGGCCCGTCCGCGCTGATCCCGAAGGTCTCGCCCGGAGCGATCGTCACGCGCCCGGCGGCCCCGTCCTCGCAGCCCTCGTAGCAGTCCGCCGTGCGCGCGCGCAGGCGACGGACAGCGCCGTCGCAGTGGCCGCAGCCGCCGGCGACGAGGGGCGCGCCGACGAGGAGCGAGGCGAGCGCGACGGAGAGCTTGGGGACGCGAGGCACGGCGACGCCCATCCTACGCTACCCGACCGCGTCGGCGGCGTCGTCGATCACCCCGGACTCCTCCTCCTTGAGGTCGAGGAGCGCGAGGATCCGCGTGCTCTGCGACTTGCCCTTGAGCTGGATGTCGTAGGGCTCGCTGACGACGGCCTTGTCGCCGAGGAGCTCGCGGGTGACCTCGGAGATCAGGATCTCCTGGCCGAGGGTCTTGCAGGTCGACTCGATCCGCGCGCAGACGTTCACCGAGTCGCCGATCACCGTGTAGTCGATGCGCTGCGGCGCGCCGATGTTGCCGGCGATCGCCTCGCC
>JAGQIT010000787.1 GCA_020431135.1 Myxococcales bacterium
GGTCGAAGATCGCCTCGGCGTAGGGGACCGGGAACTCCGTCGGGAACGGGTAGGCGTCGAGATCGCGGACCCAGACCCGCTCGACCCGCTCCGGGGCGCCGGCGCGCTCGCCCGCCGGGGTCCGGCCGACGACGACCTCGAGCTCCGAGCGCGGATCCTCGGCGACCCGGTAGAACTCAGGGACGTAGATCCCGGGGAGCTTCACCGCCGCCGCGAGGACCTCCGAGCGCGTCGCGCCGGCGCGGCGCAGGCGACCGATCGTCCGCAGGAGCTCCGGGAGCACCTCCTCGGCCTCGCCGACCAGGAAGATGTCGACGAAGTTGGCGAGCGGCTCCGGGTGCGTCGCCGTCGGCCCGCCGGCGAGGACGATCGGGTGCTGATCGCCGCGCTCCGCCGAGCGCAGCGGGATCCCGCCGAGCTCGAGGTTGAGGAGAACGTTGGTGTAGCTCAGCTCGTACTGGAGGCTGAAGCCGACGACGTCGAAGTCGGCGAGCGGGCGCTGGCTCTCGAGGCTGATGAGCGGCAGGCCGCGGGCGCGCAGCTCCGCCTCGAGATCCCCCCAGGGGCTGAAGGCGCGCTCGCAGAGGAGATCCTCCGCCTTGTTGATCAGGTTGTAGAGGATCCGCGAGCCGAGGTGGCTCATGCCGATCTCGTAGAGGTCGGGGAAGGCGAGGACGAAGCGGCAGACGATCGCCGGGTCCCAGGCCTTGCGGATCTGCTGCTCCTCGCCGCCGATGTAGCGCCCCGGCTTGGCGACGCGGCCGAGGAAGTCGGCGTAGGGGTGCGCGTCGAGGGCGAGGGCGCTCGGCTCGGTTTGCAGGCGGTCGGAGACGGATTCTTCGCTGAACATGACGCTACGTCAGGGAGGCGCCCTATATGCCACAGGAGGCCCCGCGGCGGCCATCAAGCCCGCTCCACGCCGCCGTCGTTGCCCTAGCCCCTTGCGCGCCCGGCACCACGTCTTAACATGGCGCGCTAGTGAAGGACTTGTACGACGTTCTTGGCGTCTCCCGCAACGCGGAGGCGAAAGAGATCAAGAAGGCGTTCCGCAAGCTCACGCAGCAGTTCCATCCGGACAAGAACCCGGGGGACCAGGCGGCCGAGGAGCGCTTCAAGGAGGTCTCGACGGCCTACGAGGTGCTCGGGGACGCCGATAAGCGCAAACTCTACGATGAGTTCGGCGAGATCAGCCTCACGCAGGGCTTCGACGCGGAGCGCGCCCGGGCCTACAAGCAGGCGCGGAGCGGCTTCGGCGGCGGAGGCGGCGGCTTCCCCGGCGGCGGCGGCTTCCAGGGCGGCGGCTTCCCCGGCGGCGGCGGCTTCTCCTTCTCGAACTTCTCGGACGCCCGCGGCACGCAGTTCGACGACCTCCTCTCCCAGCTCTTCGGCGGCGGCCGGGTCCGCGACGCCGACGACCTCTTCGGCGCCGCCCGCGGCCGCCGACCGACGGCGACAAGCCACGACATCTCGGGGGAGATCACCGTCGACTTCATCGACGCCCTCGTCGGCGTCACCGTGCCCCTCAAGATCGAGTCGCAGAGCGGCAACAACCGCACCCTCGACGTCAAGGTGCCGCAGGGGATCAGCGACGGCGGCAAGCTCCGCCTGCGCGGTCAGGGCGGCGGCTCGCCCCCGGGGGACATCATCCTCACGGTCCGCGTCCGCGCCCACCCGAAGCTCGAGCGCGACGGCATGAACCTGCTGATGGACCTGCCGATCACCGCCCTCGAGGCCTACCGCGGCGGCCCGGTCGACGTCCCCACCCCCTGGGGCGTGCTGACCATCAAGCTCGGCCCCGGCTCGCAGAACGGCCAGACCCTGCGCCTGCGCGGCAAGGGCGTGAAGCTCGGCAAGAAGACCCCAGGCGACCTCCTGATCAAGCTCGACGTCCGCCTGCCGAAGGCCGGCTCGCAGGAGCTCCTCGAGGCCCTCGAAGCCCTGCAAGAGGGCGAGAACCCGCGCGCCGGCCTCGGGTTCTAGGAACCACGGGCCCGTCCACCAACGCGACCCCGCGAGGCCGCGGCGACCTCCGCCGCGGCCTCCTTCGCGAACGGACCGCCGCTCAACCGTCCCACGTGCCGCAGGGGCGCGCACGCGCCGTGCGCTGGCTCGCCGCCGCCGGCGGGCTGCGCCTGCGCCCGCGTGCTATGGATGGCGGGTGACCGTCCGACTGCCGATCGTCGACAAGGCCGAGGCCCCGGCGCCGCGCCGCCGCCACCCCCGCTGGCTGCGCGTCAAGATGCCCGGCGGCGACGGCTACCGCGAGCTCGATCGGATGCTCAAGGAGCTCGGCCTGAACACCGTGTGCAAGAGCGCGAGCTGCCCGAACATCGGCGAGTGCTGGAACAACCGGGCGCTGACGATCATGATCCTCGGCGACATCTGTACGCGCTCGTGTCGCTTCTGCGACGTCAAGACCGGGCGCCCGCTGCCCGTCGACGAGGGCGAGCCGCGCCGCGTCGCCGAGATGCTCGCGGCCCTCGACCTCAACCACACGGTGATCACCTCGGTCGACCGCGACGACCTCAAGGACGGCGGCGCGGCGATCTGGGCCGCGACCCTGCGCGCCTGCCACGAGCTCGCCCCGAAGATGAGCGTCGAGGTGCTCGTCCCCGACTTCAAGGGCGACCTCGGCGACGTCGACGCGGTCCTCGACGCCGACCCCGACGTCTTCGCCCACAACCTCGAGACCGTCCCCCGCCTCAGCCGCCAGGTCCGGGTCCAGGCGCGCTACGATCGCTCGTTCGCCGTCCTCCGCCGGGCCCGCGAGCGCGGCGCCCTGACGAAGACCGGGCTGATGCTCGGCCTCGGCGAGGAGCTCGCCGAGGTCGAGGCCGTGATCGACCAGCTCGCCGAACTCGGGCTGACGATCCTCACCCTCGGCCAGTACCTCCAGCCGAGCAAGCGGCACATGGACATCGACCGCTACGTCCACCCGGACGAGTTCGCGGCCCTCGCCGAGTACGCGCGCGGCCGCGGGATCGACCACGTCGAGAGCGGCCCGCTGGTTCGATCGAGCTACCACGCCGAGGGCCAGGCCGCGCTGATCCGCCGCCTCCAGGCCTCCCACGGGACGATCGGCTTCGCCAGCCTCGGCCGCGGCGGCTGACGGACCGAGCCCGCGCCGACGCGCTCCGCCGCGCCGCGATCGCCGTCGCTGGCGCGCGCGGAGGTGGTGTAGGATCCCGGGACCATGACCCGCGGCCGCCGCAACCCGCTCCTCGCCCTCTCCGCCCTCGTCCTCGCGCTCGCCGGGCCGGCCTGCACCAAGAGCAGCCCGACCGCCGAGGACGCCAAGACCGAGCCCGCCGCCGCGCCGGCGGCCGCAGCTGACGACGCGCAGGAGGAGGCCGCCCCCGCTGCCGCGGCCCCCGCTGCCGCCGGCGGCGAGGAGATCACGACGACGCTCCCGGCCCCGGAGATCAAGCTCCTCGACGCCGGCCAAGAGCCCCGCGCGCCGCTCCGCGTCAAGGTCGAGGCCGGCCAGCGCGAGACCATGCTGATGACCATGACGATGGGCATGGAGATGGACATGGGCGGCATGGGGGCGATGCCGAAGATGGCGATGCCTCCGATCGCGATGAGCATGGGGATCCACGTCACCTCGGTCTCCGACACCGGCGACTTCCGCTACGAGTTCAGCCTCGACAGCGTCGACGTCAAGGCGCGGCCGAGCGATCCGCCAGAGATCGCCGAGGCGATGAAGGGCGCGATGGCCGGGATGGTCGGCATGAGCGGCTCGTCGGTCGTCTCCAACCGCGGCGAGGTCCGCGAGGCCAGCTTCAAGCTCCCGCCGAACGCGCTGCCGCAGGTCAAGCAGACGATGGACAGCATGCAGCAGTCGATCAAGCAGATCGCCGTGCCCTTCCCGGAGGAGGCGGTGGGGATCGGCGCGAAGTGGGAGGTCATCTCCGCCGGCGCCGAGATCAACGGGATCACGATGACGCAGAAGAGCTCGTACGAGGTGCTCGAGCGCGACGGCGACACCCTGACCCTGGCGACCACCGTCAACCAGGACGCCGAGCCCCAGGTCATGAAGGCGCCGGGGATCCCCGCGACCGCGACCGTCTACCTCGAGGAGCTCGAGTCCGACGGCAGCGGCAAGTCGTCCTTCAACCTCACCCACGTCTCGCCTGTCTCCGGGACCATGGACCTGACGTCGAAGATGCGCATGAGCGTCGACGCCGGCGGCCAGAAGCAGGCGATGAAGATGAATATGGACCTCGGCCTCGAGATCGAGGGCAAGTAGCCCGCGACTCGCGGGGCACGCGGCGCGCCCGCCCGGCTCAGCCGGCGGGCGCGCGTCGTTCTCGACCCCTCCCGCTGTACGCGCGAGGCCGCGGACGACTGCAGACAAGGACGCGCCCGCCCGGCCGAGCCGGAGCGGGCGCGCCGCTTTCGGAGCCTGCGCCCTGCCCTACGCGTCCTCGACCGGCTCGTTGGCGGCCGCGGCCACCGGCGCGAGGTAGCGGGCGAGCGGCGTCCCCCGCAGCAGGCGACCGAGCACCTCTGACACGCTCTCGCCGCCGAGGATCGCCAGCGGGGCCATGGTCTCGGCCATGCGCTCGGCGAGCGCCCGATCGCCGAAGGCCTGGAGGGCGGCGATGAGATCCGGCGACACAGCGCCGGCCTTGGCGACCACCGCCTCGACCTCGGCCCGGAGCTCGCTGAGCCGCTGCTCGAGGACCTGGGCCTCGATCTTGATCTCGAGCTCACGCGCCCGACGATCGCGCTCGAGGCCGGCGCTGTGGATCGTGTCCATGGCCTCCTGCGCGGCGAGCTCCGCCGCCTGCTTGCGCGCCCGCGTCTCGGCGTCGGCGGCGATCTCGGCGAGGCGGACCTCGAGGGCGTGCTCGACCTCGGTCTTCTTCAGGGCCATCGCCTCCTGCCGCGTCTGCGACTGCACGGCCGCGATCTCCCGCGACACCGCCTCGCTCTCGCGCGTGAAGTGGAGGCGGCGCTTGCCCTCGGCGAGCGCGAGCGTCTCCTGGACGACGGCGTGCTGGGCGTCGACGAGGAGCTTGGCGATCGTCCGGTCGCCGATCTGGACGTCGAGCACCTCGACGTCGTAGACGCGCATGCCGTTCTCCTGGAAGCTCCGCCCCGGCCGCGCGCCGCTCTCGCCGGCCTTGCCCAGCACGACGTCGCGGATGAAGCCCGAGGCGTCGGCGTAGAAGCGCTCGATCCCCTCGCGCTTGACCGCGTGGCGGATAAGCGAGCGCAGGTGGTCGGTGAGGAACTTGACGTAGTTCTCGACCTCGAACCACCGCCCGGGCTCGCCCTCGAAGTTCACGCGGTACGACAGCGACAGATGGACGCGGACGAGATCGCGGGTCTCGGCCTCGACGACGTCGGAGACCTTGTTGTTGAGGACGCGGAGGTAGACCGTGCGCAGGAGGTCCTCGTCGGACTTCGGCGTCCCGGTCGATAGCTCGAGCACCTGCAGGATCTCGTCGTACTCGAGGAGGCGGGTCTGCGGCCCCGTCACGACCGCGCGGTCGCCCGTCTTGTTGACGACAAGAACGGCGTAGCCGGTCCATACGTCGATCGACACGGCGCCGTCGTAGCGGGTGTCGAGGACGATCGTCCGCGGCCCGGTGAAGGTCTGCGAGCGCGTGAAGCCGTCGCCGGCGAAGCCGCTGCCGGTCGGCTCCGCGCGCCGCTTCTTGCGCGGCGCCTCGCGCTCCTCGGCGGCCTCGGCCTTCTTGTCCTCCGTCATGCCGCGCTCGCGCGCCGCGAGCATGCGGTTGACCTCGATCGCGTCGCGGTTCCCCGGGAACCACAGGGCGACCGTGCGCGGGTCGAGGATCCGGCGGACGATCACCTCCTTGCGCGGATCGGGGAGGAAGATGCACGGCCCGCGCCGCAGGGTGATCTTGCCGCTGAGGCGGTCGAGGACGTAGCGGGCCTCGCCGGCCGGGATCGCGACCGCGTAGTGCTTCTCGCGATCGCCGTACTTGATGATCGCGTGCTCCGGCCGCGGGAAGTAGATCATCTGCTCGTTGCCGGTGAGGAAGAGCTCGTCGCCGACCTTGTAGCGGACGCCGTCCTCCTCGTAGGGCGCGATGACCTTGAGGTAGAGGCCGCTGTTCTCGTTGAGCTCGATCGCCTGGAACTTGCGCGCGCCGCCCTTGCTGACGAAGTCCTCCGTCGGCTTGGGGAAGACGACCGCCGGCCCCTGGATGTAGCGCTTGTTGCCGTTCTCATCGAGGAGGATGCAGTACTCGAGGCGCTCGAGCGTGACCGCGTCGCGGACGTAGTTGCGGTTGTCGTCGCGGACGACCTCGACGCCCGTCGGCGGGATGTAGAAGGAGACCTCGGTCCCGCGGATCACGAGCACCTTGCCGATCGTCAGCTCGGGGAGCTGCTCGCCGGCGACGATCGACTCCTCCTCGGTCGCGCTGATCTCGGTGTTGACGTCGGCGCTGGCCTCGATCCGCTGGGGCTTGATCACCGCGTTCGACCAGTTCTCCTTGGCCGCCGCCTCGTCGTAGACGCGGACGAGGAGGTACTGGTTGGAGCGCAGGCTGTGGCCCTTGATCGTCCGCACCATCTGCCCGGGCCACAGGGCGAAGCTGATCGGCCCGGGGATGTTCACCTTCCGCCCTATGTTGAGCTCAGGGAGGTTGTTGAGGGCGCCGGTCCGCGGGTGCGACGAGTCGCGCGCCGGGTTCTTGAGCACCAGGTACCAGCCCTCCGGCGCGATCGAGATCGGCTGGATCGCCTCGTCGAGGCTGCGCCGACCGAAGCGCTTGGTCTCCGGGTCGAAGACCACGGGCCCGTCGGTGTTGGCCAGGCTCGTCTTATGCGGCCCGACGTAGACGTTGATGTTGCCCTTCGTCTCATCCAAGATGAAGGCGAACTCGTTGGGTGCGAGCACTAGATCGCGTTCGCGGCCTCGATCGGACATATCGCGACTCCTCCGTGACAGGCGCCCAGCATAGAAGCCGGGCCCGACCTCGGCCATCGAAAGCTGCGCCCTGCGGCGACGCGCGGCGACGATCGCCGGCCGCTCGCGGCCGCGAGTGGACATGACCGAAGGGACATAAATCGTGGACGACATCGCCCGCGGCGGCGGCGGCCCGCCCGCGCCGCGCGAGCGCCCGCGGTCGACAGCGCTCGACGGAGGCGAGCGAGCGCCCGCAGAGGTCCGCAAGGCGCCGCCGAGGGTGCAGGATCGAGCGCCTCCGCGGCGAGCGCCCGCACATCTGCGCCGCCGCCAGGGCGAAAACGCAGCGCAACTCACCGATTTTTCCACGCGGTATACGTAGCTTTTGACGACGACCATGCGCCGCCTCATCCTCGCCGCCCTCCCCCTCACCGCCGGCCTCGCCCTCGCCCTGCCCCCGCAGCGAGCCGACGCCTGCCAGTACGCCAACTGCCAGTCCGAGGGCGCGGTCACCAAGCCCGCGGACTTCGCGTTTAGCCTGCCCTTTAAGTCAGGTGAGAAGGTGCAGGTGCTCTCGGGCTACGGGCCGACCAACGGATCGAGCCTCCACTGCCGCGCCCAGGACAGCTCGTGCGCCAACGACTGGCACGCCCTCGACCTCGTCCTCCCGGATCACGCGAACTGGGGCAAGGGTCAGCCGGTGGTCGCGGCCGCCAGCGGCAAGGTGATCGCCGCCGGCTGGGGCACCTCGGGCTGGGCCGCCTACGGCCGCCGCGTCTACATCGAGCACGACTACAAGGGCGACGGTCACAAGTACATCTCGATGTACGCCCACCTCAATTCGGTGAGCGTCAGCGTCGGCCAGCAGGTGGCGATGGGCGAGACGATCGGCGCGCTCGGCGGCTCGTGCAACGAGGCCGACAGCTGCGCCAACTTCTCGACGCCGCACCTCCACTTCGCGCTCCACCGCGACTCGAACTTCGGCGGCTCGGGGAGCGGCGGCTCCTACGGCGGGCGGGCGACGAAGCCCGAGCCGATCGACGGCTACACCGACCTCACGCAGGGCGATCAGCTCATCTCCAAGAACGGCGACGAGGAGCCGCCGCCGCCGATGGAGTGCCTGCCGATCCCGCCCGAGGGCGCGACCCTCGAGGACGACGGCCCGTGCATCACGCTCGGCGGCAAGCCCGAGAACTACGGCGAGATCGACGGCAACGGCGGCCACGCCTTCCACACCGCCCTCGACACCCCGTCGCCCGACTACGCAGAGGGCGGCATCTGGATCCTGACCTTTGAGCAAGCCGGCACCTACGAGCTCGAGGTCTTCATCCCGAGCGGCCTGCCGAACCCGGCGGCGCAGGCGACCTACAAGATCGCCTACAGCGGCCAGGCGACGAAGGAGTTCGTCGACCACGCGTCGGCGCTCGGCACCTGGGCGTCCCTCGGGGTCTACGACTTCGCCCTCGGCGACGGCCAGTGGGTGCGCCTCGGCGACAACTACGAGCTCGCCGGCGACAACGGCAAGCGGATCGCCATCGACGCCCTGCGGGTCACCCCTGCCAACGCCTGCGAGTGCGCCGACGAGGGGGCGATCGACACGCTCCCCTGCGGCGTCAACGGCGAGCAGACGCGCGTCTGCGACGGCTGCAGCTGGGGGCCGTGGTCGGCCTGCGACGACGCGTCGACCACCGGCGACACGAGCAGCGGCGGCAGCACCTCGGACGGCGGCACAGATGGCAGCGCGGGCACCGACGGCAGCGCGACCGCCAGCACGGGCGGCAGCGGCAGCGGTACGGGCGGCACCGACGGCTCCTCCGACGGGGGCACCGACGGCAGCGCCGGCAGCTCCGGCGGCGCCACCTCGCTGGGCTCGGCGTCGGCGACCGCGGGCGCCAGCGGCTTCGACCCGGACAACGACGACGCCGGCTGCTCCTGCGTGGCCGCCGAGCGCGGGCCGTCACCGTCCGCGCTCCTCGTTCTCCTCGCCCTCGTAGGTGTCCGCAGACGGCGTTCAAGCGCCCGGAATTGAGGACCTCTGCGTCGCCTCTATGCGACACTTTCGGGCACAAAAATTGCCAGGACCTCGACGGCGGTGGGGAGGTAGGACGCGATCGAAAATGGGGAGGTCGATCGCTACGCCGTCGAGGCCCTGACTCCTCAAGACTAGCCGGCGCGCGACCCCTTGGCTAGAGCGCAGACCTCGGCCCTCCTCACCCCGCCAATGGGGGCTGCGAGCCACATGCCTTCGGGGACTAGCACCCGCCCTTGTGGCAGGCTGCGCAGCCGGCGAAGAACTCGCCGAGGATCGCGGCGCGATGTGCTGGCTCACGAACGGTCGCGCCTGTGCGAGCCAGCTCATGGACGCGTGAGCGCAGCGCGATGACCTCAGCGGGGAGCTCGACGTCCTCCGTGAGCTTCTTGGCCTCCATCGGCGACTCCTCGAGGGCCTTGGCGCCGACGGTCCAGGCGTCGTCCGAGGGCCCGATGAGACCCTCCCACATGCGCTCGGCGGCCCATTGATGGCGGAGCATGTGGGCGCCCGTCCCTCCCGTCACCTCGGGCGGCGCGTCGATCTCGATGCGCGGGCCGACGCCGAGATGGCGGTGGCATTCGCCGCAGATCGTCGCCAGCATCGCCGACTTGGTCGCGGCGACGCCGATGTCCTGCACCGCGACCAGCGCCTGAGCCTCCTGTTGCATCCGAAGAACGTGGTTTCTCCAGCCCTCCGGATAGTCGATCACCGACATGCCCTCCGCCAGCCAACGCGCGGGCTCGCGGATGTCCTCGAGCTCCCCGGCGATGATCGCGTCCCGGATCCGCGCCGCCTCCTCGAAGTGGCGCGCCATCGGCGGGTGGGTCTGGACGGGCGCAGGCGTGGCCTCGGCCTCTTGGTCGGCCTTCGCAGGTTCCGGAGCCTTCGAGCAGGCGGCCGCGAGGAGGAGGGCGAGGACGATCCGGGGCTTCGCGTTCACGGGCAGAGAACGTCCCACATGTCCGCTTCGCGCCCAAAAGACACGTACGAAATCCTTGCGTCGGCTTGCCGCCGTCTTCGTCTCGGCGCCGCAAGAACTCGCAGCGCGGCCACGGCGGCGCGCTCCGACGAAGCCGCAGCCGAAGCCGGCGACGGGCTCCTAGCAGCCTGTGGCGAACGTCCCGTGTGGCCTCGCGCGGCAATCATCGGCCCAGATTGCTCCGACGAAACGCCGCTGTACCGGGCAGGTTTCGTCGGGTTGATCTGGTTCGACGAGGGCACGCGAGGGCGCGCGGGACCTCTGCCACAGGCCGCTAGCCCTTGAGCAGGCCGATCGGACAGCCGACGCCGGTGCCCCCGAGGCCGCAGTAGCCGCCCGGGTTCTT
>JAGQIT010000788.1 GCA_020431135.1 Myxococcales bacterium
GATGATCGCGATGAGCGCGATCCCGCCGAGGCTCACGAGGAGGATCTTCGCCAGCGAGTAGGGCGCCTTGCCGGTGACGACGCCGGCGTTCTGGCCGTTGACGACGGCGCGGTAGAGCTTGCCGCGGTAGCGGTAGGCGAGGACGTACGCCGGGAAGGCGAGGCGGTCGGAGGTCAGGCGCTTGGGGAGGACCGCGATCCTGAGCTTGCGCAGGCGCGAGCCCGGCACCCACTCGGCGGCCTGGCCGGCGGCGGCGCGCTCGAGGGCCTCGGCGATCACCGCCCGCGCGGCGGAGCGCTGGACGTCGAAGCGCTCGACGAGCACCCCGGGGCGCGGCTCGGGGGGCGGGCCCTGCGAGGCGAGGCGGTAGCCGTCGGCGATCGCCCGGCACTCGTCGGAGGTCAGGCCGCGCGACGCCGGGACCAGCACCTTGCGGAAGTGCACCTCGCGCTGGCCGGCGTGCGGGGCCCAGCGTGAGCGTCGCGAGCCGACCTCCGAGTCGGCCGCCCACGACACCAGGACCTCGGCGTCGAAGACCCAGCCGACCCACCACAGCGGCTTGAGCTCGCCGATCGTCGCCGCGCTCTGGAGGTCGCTCGGGCGGAAGAAGCCGAGGGTGCCGAGCCACGCGCGCAGGCCGACCTTGGCGGCCTCGTCGTCGATCGCGAAGGGCAGGGAGGCGCGGGCCTCCTCGACCGGATCCTCCGGCGTCTCGACGTGCATCACGGAGTCGCAGAACGAGCACTTCGGCGCCTGCGCCTTGACGTCGTAGGAGACCGCGGCGCCGCAGCCCTCGCAGCGCAGGAACTCGATCTTGGTGACGACGGCGGCGGCGAGCTCCGCCGGCGTCGGCAGCCCGCAGACGGCGCAGCGCAGGTCGCCGAGCTCGATCGGCGAGTGGCAGCGGCCGCACGGCGGCGGCGCCCGCATGTCAGAGGTGTTGGGCAAGCAGCCACCCCCCGATGATGAGCCCGAGGATCACGACGACGAGCGCGATGATCTTCACCCACGAGCGCGGCGGCTTGCCGAAGACGGCGCCGCTCTGACCGTTGACGAGGACGCGGACGACCTGCTCCTGCTCCTCGCCCCAGCGCACCGGCAGCACCCACACCGGCACGAGGAGGAGCTCCTGGTCGATGTCCTCGAGCCTGGCGCTGACCTGGAGGCCGCGCTGCTTGTCGCCCGGGAGGATCTTGGCGATCCGCTGGTGGACCTCGGCCATCGCCTCGTCGATCGCGAGCTGGCGGCACTCGGCGGCGGCCATCGACGCCTCCTCGGCGATCCACCCCGAGAGCAGCCGCGGCGAGTAGCGGTGGAGGGCGCGCAGATCGAAGGGCTCGACGCCCTCTAGCTCGTGGTTTTGGATCCCGCGCGAGGCGGTGACGACGACGTCGCTGACGTAGGCGGCGTAGCGCCCCGAGAGCGTGTGCCACTCGGTCTTGGTCCGCGTCCGCGTCACCGTCCGTCCCTTCGAGTCGGTCGTCGTGTAGGTCTCCTGGTAGTTCTCGCCGATCTGCGCGGAGTAGTCGGCGTGGGCGGCCGCCGAGAAGAGGTACGCCGGGACATAGATCCCGCGGAGCGCCTCGACCTTGGCCTTGCGGAACGCCTCCTTGGCGAACCACGCCCGCCGGACCCAGCGGCGGGCGGCGTCGAGGGCCGCCTCGTGCGGGAGGACGAAGGCGAGGACGAAGGTCGGCTGCGGGCGGCCGCCGCTGAGCGGGCGCTCGATCACCGCCGGCGACGCGCAGTAGGGGCACGTCGCCGTTCTCAGGTGCGCCTCGACCTGGACGAGCGAGCCGCAGGACTCGCACGAGAATTCGCTGAGGGCGCTCACGCGGGGCGGCCATCGTGCCACAGCGGCGGGCGGCCTTGGGAGCGTCGGCGCGCGATCTCAGGACATCGCCGTCACCCGTGACAGGGATGTCCTGAGGTCCCCGGACCCCGCCTCCGCCTGGCGCGCGAGATGACGCGGAGGGCGAAGAGAGGAGGCTTGGCACGCATGTTGCTCAGGTGGTCGCGTATGCGACCCGTCTCGACGATGACCTTCGCTCCCCTCCGCACCCTCGGCCTCGCCGGCGCGCTCGCGCTCGGCGGCTGCGTCGGCGACGACGTCTCGACCACCTCCGACTCCGAGGGCTCGACCGGGACGACCGGCGCGACCGAGACCGCGACGGAGGGCACCGACTCGACGACGAGCAGCGGCTCCGAGAGCGGGAGCGGCACCGCGACGGAGGGGACGACGGAGGGCACCACCGAGGGGACCACAGGGACGACGGAGGGGACGACGGAGGGCACCACCGAGACCACCGGCACGACCGACGGGACGACCGGGGGCGAGCTCTGCGACGCCGGCGAGGGCGTCTCCTTCACCTTCCAGCTCATGCCCGAGAACCAGAACATGATCGACTTCGAGGTCGACTGGATGTGCGAGGTCGTCGAGGTCACGGCCGCGGGCGAGTCGGGGGTGAACCTCGAGATGGCGTGCACCGACGGCGACGAGAAGGTCGCGCCGAACCCCGTGCTCTTCGTCGACGCCCAGCCCGTCACCGAGCTCGTCGCCTTCACGCCGGGGCTCCAGCTGCGGATGATCTACGGCGAGGTGTACCCGTGGTGGACCGAGCGTTGGGTCCGCCTCGAGACCCTCGGCAACGGCGACCTGATGCTCGCCGGGGTCTACGGCAGCTCGCTCAACGTCAGCGACCAGAACCAGGTCTTCGCCCCCTACACGACGGCCTACGTCGACGGCGTCTGCGCGCCGGAGGAGGGGGGCTGCGGGACCGAGGAGCGCCTCCGCCTGACCTTCACGCGGGGCGGCGACGCGCCGGTCTACGAGCTCCTCGACGACACCTTCGACATCATCGACGGCGACCCGGGGGTGTCGACGTGGATCGACAGCGCGACCGCGTACGTCGGCCAGCCGGACTGCACCGACACGCCGCAGCGGTGGTTCTCCTACGGCATGGTCTTCGACGGTCAGGAGTAGGGGGCAGGCTCCGGGGAAAAGGACGGCCCCGCGCCGTGTTGCGGCGCCGCCGGCCTTCGCATAGGACTCCGGGCCATGATCCCGAAGACCAGCCGCCAATTGCTCCTCGCTCGCCGCCCGCAAGGGGAGGTGAAGGACGCCGACTTCGAGCTGCGCAGCGTGCCTGTGCGCGCGCCCGAGGCCGGTGAGATCGTCGTCGAGAACCGCTACCTGTCGATCGATCCGACGAACCGGATCTGGATGACCGACGCGCCGCAGTACATGCCGCCGGTGGCGATCGGCGAGGTCATGCGGGGCATCGGCGTCGGCGTCGTGCTCGCGTCGAAGCGCGAGGGGATCGCCGTCGGCGATCACGTCTCCGGGATGATCGGCTGGCAGGAGGTCGCCGTCGGCACCCCCGAGGCGCTCGGCGTCCAGCGCGTCGAGGTCCCGCAGGGGATGTCGCCGACCGCCTTCCTCGGGCTCCTCGGGATCACCGGCGGGATCACGGCGTACTTCGGCCTCCTCGACATCGGCGCGCCGAAGGCCGGCGAGACCGTCGTCGTCTCGGCGGCGGCGGGCTCGGTCGGATCGGTCGTCGGTCAGATCGCCAAGATCCACGGCTGC
>JAGQIT010000789.1 GCA_020431135.1 Myxococcales bacterium
CGCGCACCATCCTCGACGAGCTCGAGATCCCGCCGCAACGCATCTTGCGCGTCTTCAACAAGATGGATCGGGTCTCCCCCGCCGAGGCGAGCGCCCTCGCCGAGCGCCACCCCGGCCTCGGGATCCTCCACGTCGACGCCCACGCCGATCTCCGCCGGGCCTACGAGGGCTTCGAGCACTCGCACGCGTCGATCATGGACAACGTCCTGCGCCGCTGCCCCGAGGTCACGCGCCTCGTCCAGGTCGGGATCCGCGACTTCTGCGACGAGGAGATCCAGGCCATCGCCGCCGACGGCCGCGTCGTCCCCTTCTTCGACGCCGACCTCGCCGACCGAGCCTTCGCCGGCGAGCCCTGGGCGCGGACGATCGAGACGATCCTCGAGCCGCTCCCTGAGGCCGTCTACGTCTCCTTCGACATCGACGGCCTGCGCCCCGACCTCTGCCCCAACACCGGCACCCCGGTCCCCGGCGGCCTCGGCTTCAACCAGGCGGTCGCCCTCCTCCGCGCGCTCGGCCGCTCCGGCCGGCGGATCGTCGGCTTCGACCTCTGCGAGGTCGCGCCATCGCGCCTCGACCCCGACGACGAGTGGGACGGCAACGTCGGCGCCCGGATCCTCTATCAGCTCTGCGGCTGGACCCTCCGCACCCAGGGACGTATCGTCGCCCCATAGCCCGCGGTAACGATGTCCCGTGACCGGCGTTAAGGAGCCCATGACCGCCGCAGCCTCGCCCCTCCGACTCGGCCTCGCCGCCCTCCTCCTCGGCCTCGGCCTCGGCGCGTGCGGACCGCAGGCGCCCGCGCAGGAGGCGGCCCCCGCCGCGAAGGCCCCCGCGGTCGCCGACGCCGCCGAGACAAAGGACGCGAAGAAGGTCGAGGACCGCTTCGAGGTCCGCGTCGAGGCCCCCGAGACCGCCCCCGCCGGCCGCGAGGCGATCGCCAAGATCCACGTCGAGCCGAAGTCGCCGTGGCACATGAACACCGAGTTCCCGGTGGCGCTCAAGGTCACCGGGCCGAGCGACGTCGAGATCGAGCTCGCCGACCAGCGCGGCGGCGACGCCCAGTGCTTCGACGACGGCTGCCTGACCTTCGCGATCCCCTTCACGCCGAAGGCCGAGGGCGCCAAGGAGCTCAAGGCCGAGGTCAAGTTCGCGGTCTGCGGCGAGTCGGCCTGCGCCCCCGACACGGTCAACGTCGACCTCCAGGTCGAGGTCAACTGCGACACCGACGCGCTCTGCTAGCTGTCTGAAAAGACAGACGGATCCTGTAGCGCGGCGACAGCCTTTGCGTTCGTTCTGTCTCTAGAGACAGATTCTTCGACGCACCTACGGAGGCCTCCTAGCTGCCTGGCAACCGTCACGTGCGCCTGCTCCCTCCGACAGAACGCCGCCGCACCGTCCGGCGAGCCCTGCTCGCCCCGCCCGTGTGCGCGGGGCGACCGTTCGCCACGGGCGGCTAGTTCAGCGCCGCGATCTTCACCGTCTCCGAGCCCCGGCTCGCCGCGGACGCGGGCGTCGGCGACGGGACGACGAGCGCCTCATCGACCTGGGACTCGCCGATGATCACCTCGGGTCGCCCGTGGATCGCCCGCGCCGCCTGGCGGCCGCTGATCACCGCCGCCTCGATGCAGCCGAGGTTGAGGCCGGTGTCGGTCCAGTCGCCGGCGAGGACGAGGTTCGAGAACCCCGAGGCGTCGGCGCGCAGGCGGTAGCGATCGGTGCCGGGGAGCGAGAGGATCTGGCGGCCGCCGCCGTCGCTGGTCGCCCAGACGTGCTGGCCGTCGATCCGCGCCTCGCCCATCCGCCGCTCAGGGTCGACGAGGAGGCTCCAGTCGATGCCGTTGGTGAAGCCGGCCGTGCCCTCGGGCCAGAGGATCCGCGTGTGGCTGCTGAGCCAGCGCTTGGCCTGCGCGCGGAGCCAGCGATCGGCGGCGGCGCGTCGGGCCTCGGGCTCGGCGTCCGCGAGCTCGAGGACCGCCTCGGGGATCGTCGCGTCGAGCTTGGCGACGCTCCCGGGCCAGAAGTTGCCGGTCCACAGCTCGTAGGTGATCGTCGACGACGCGTTGGTCCACGAGACGAAGGGCGCCGGGAAGTTGGAGCCGGCGAGCGGCGGCTCGGGGTCGCCGGTGAGCTCGTTCCACTTCGAGTAGACCCAGAGCTGGACGCCGCCGACGGCGACCGTCCGCAGGTTGGTGAGCATCGCCTCCCAGCGCGGCGCCCGCTTGGCCAGCGAGCGGCAGACCTTGGCGAGGCCGCCGGGGGGGATCCCGAGGATGACCCTGTCGAAGTCGCGGCCGCGACGCAGGCGGATCGCGTCGACCTCCGGGGAGTCGTCGACCTCGAAGTTCATCGCCTGGACCGTCGGCTCGTGGCCGAGGACGATCTGCTCCCAGCGCGGCGCCGCCGGCCAGCACGGCAGGCCCTTGACCGCGACCAGCGGGTCGTAGCCGCGGCGCCGCTTGAGCGCGACCTGGCGCGAGATCGTGATCGCCTCGATCGCGTCCTCGTTGTCGGCGACGTGCAGCGCCTTGACCTTGTGGAAGAAGCGGAAGCGGACGCCGCGGCGGCGCAGGAGCTGGTAGAGGGGCGCGAAGACCACCTCGCCCGTGCCCGCGGTCGGCGTGTAGTAGAGCGCCCCGCGGTAGGTGAAGAAGAGGCGGAGGACGAGCTGGGTCATGGTCCCGGCGGCGATCGCCGGGCGCTTGGTGTCGCCCTCCTCGAAGGCGAAGAAGGCGGCGTAGAGCGCCCCGATGAGCGGGTGCTCGAGGAGCGTCGACGGGGCCCCGTGGCGGGTCAGCCACTCGCGGAACTCCTCGCCCTGGATCGCCTCGAGGCCGCGCCCCGGGGTGTAGAGGCGATCGCCGAGGATCCCGCGGACGAGGCCGAGGCCGAGCTGGAGCGGGCCGAGGAAGAGCGGGTACTGGATGTGGTCCGGGTCGGAGAGGAGCTGGCTGATGCACTCCTCGGCGACGAAGAGGAGGGGCGCGGCCCAGACCCGGCAGCGCTGGTGATCGTCCCCGAGCTCGTGGTCGATCGTCGGCCCGACCGCGGCCGCCCGCCGCAGGAGCTCGCCGTCGATCGCCGCGGCCGTGATCGCCTCCTCGCCGAAGAAGGGGATCCCCTTGCGTTGGGCCCGCTCGATCAGGCCGGCGAGGATCTCGCGGGCGCCGCGATCCCAGGCGCCGATCAGCGCGGCGTAGCTGTTCATCCGCTCGTGGAGATCCGGGAGGCTGTCGATCACCCAGGCGAGGATCTGGCCGACGTAGGACCAGATCGTCGGCAGCGGCAGGCCGTCCCCCGGCGCCTCGTCGTTGCGCGGGAGGGCGAGCGGCCAGACCGGCGCGCGCCCCAGCGTCGAGCCGGCGAGGTGGAGGGCGCTCCCCGGGCGGAAGGCCTCCTTGAAGGTCGCCAGCGGGGTCCCGGGCGCCCGCCCGAGCTCGCGGTAGACCTCGCGCATCATGCCGAGGGCGTTCTCGTAGAAGCCGAACC
>JAGQIT010000790.1 GCA_020431135.1 Myxococcales bacterium
GCTCGCCCTCGCCCTCCTCCTCGCCTGCGCCCGCCGCCTCCCCGAGGCCGCCGCCGACGCCCGCGCGGGGCGCTGGACGACCTGGTCGCCCGACGGCTGGCTCGGCGCGGATCTCCGCGGCGCGACCCTCGGGATCGTCGGCCTCGGCAAGATCGGCAGGGCCGTCGCCGCCCGCGCCCGCGCCTTCGGCATGCGGATCGTCTACGCCGGGCGCCGCCGCGATCCGGGGGCCGAGGCGGAGCTCGACGCGACCGCCCTCCCCCTCGACGCGCTCCTCGAGACCAGCGACTTCGTCAGCCTCCACGTCCCACGCACGCCGGCGACCGAGGGGATGATCGACGCGGCCGCGCTCCGGCGGATGAAGCCGAGCGCGCGCCTGATCAACACGGCCCGCGGATCGCTCGTCGACCCCGACGCCCTCGCCGAGGCCCTGCGCGCGGGGTGGATCGCCGGGGCGGCGATCGACGTCACCGACCCCGAGCCGCTGCCGGCAGGGCACCCGCTCTACGCCGAGCCCAGGCTGCTGATCACGCCGCACATCGGCTCGGCGACGGAGGGGACCCGGCGCAGGATGGCCGAGCTCGCGGTCGCCAACCTCCTCGCGGGGCTCGCCGGGGAGGCGCTGCCGCACTGCGTGAACCCTGCGCCGCGCCGCGATCCGCGGTGACCACCGCGACGACGCCGACCGCGAGGTCGACGTCCCCGCGAGGGTCGCGTCGGCCCGCCAAGGCTCGACTAGCGACCTCGCTCGCCGCCGCGACGATCACGACCGTCTCCGGCGTGAACCCGCGAGGTCGCGTCGGCCCGCCAAGGCCTCCTCGATCTAGACCTCGCCGAGGCGCGCCGCGAGCTCGAGGATCCCGTCGTAGATCGCCCGGCGCTCGGAAGCGAGGCGCTCGAGAACGGATCGCCGCGTCAGCCAGACCCAGGCGAGGCGCGCCCCGGCGGCGAGCCGCTCGAGGCGCTCCCAGAAGCGCAGCGCGCCGAGGCCGGTCAACGGCAGCAGGAGCGCCACCGCGAGCGCCGTGACGAGGCCGGCGCCCGCCCAGGCCGCGGCGACGCCGGCGAGGATCCACGAGAGCGGGAAGAGGAGGAGCGCGCCGAGGATCTTGATCGTCGCCACGAGGTCGTCGTCCCCTTTGGACAGGCGCGTGGCGAGGGCGCCGATCCCCCGGTAGGCCGGGTAGTGGACGACCGTGCCGATGAGGGCGACGGGCGCGAGGGCGACGAGGGCGGCGAGCGAGCCGAGGCCGACGCGGACGATCACGCCGGCGCTGAGCGCCTCGGACTCCGCGTGGTCGACACCGAGACCCAGGGCCCCGGCCTCTGCCTCGTAGTCGCGGAGGCGATCGACGAGCGCCGCCACCTCCTCCGGCGCCTCGACGCGGAGGCGATCGTAGCCGGCGACTAGGCGCTGACGCAGGGCGACCGCGTCGCCGAGGCGCGGCTCGGTCGCGTCGCCGGCGGCGAGGATCCGCGCCGCCCGATCGACGAGGGCGAGCGCCTCATGGGCGTCGGCCTGGAGGGTGACCTCGCCGAGCCCGGCCTCGATGCGATCGGTGAGCGCCCGGACGGCGTCGCGGGGCGCCTCACCGTCGTCGCCGAGGGCCACGGTCTCGACCTCGATCGGCGCCCCGAAGAGGACCAGCGCCTCCGAGCGGAAGATCGCCTTGTCGCTGTAGTAGAGGCCCGCGGGGACGATCCGCAGGCCCTCGAGGCCGGTGCCGAGGGCGATCCGCGCGGCGCCGGTCTTGAGCTTCTGCAGCTTCGGCTCGTTGTGCGAGATGCCCTCGGGGAAGATCCCGAGGCTGCCGCCGCCGCTGAGGAGCTCGCGGGCGCGGGCGAAGGTCGCGCTGTTGTCGACGCCGGTCGCCCGGTCCTGCTTGCGCTGCACCGGCAGCGTGTTGAAGGCGCGGACGAGGTAGCCGATCACCGGCATCGAGAAGAGCGTCGACTTGCCGATGTAGGAGACCGGGCGCGGCGCCAGGCACAGGAGGAAGACCGGATCGATGAGCCCGTTCGGGTGGTTGAGAACGAAGATCACCGGGCCGTCGAGGGGCACGCGCGCGAGACCCTCGAGCTCGACGCGGCGGAAGAACACGCGGAGGGCCAGCGACAGTATCGCGCGGATCAAGCGGACGATCGGATGCACGTTCGCGCCTCCCAGCGCGGCTGCTCCCCCGAGCTTGCCACGCCCGCCGCGGACCGGCCACCGCCCTCGCCGGCGGAGCCGAGGTTCACCTGCGCTCGCTCGCACGCCGGCGTACGATCGACGGCGATGTCCTGGCAGCCGACCGTCTTTATCGCCCTCGCCATCGTCCGCCTCGGCCGCCGCTTCCTCATCGTCCACGAGCGCAAGCACGGCCAGCGCTGGTACCTCCCCGCCGGCCGCGTCGACCCGGGCGAGACCCTCGTCGAGGCCGCGCGCCGCGAGACCTTGGAGGAGGCCGGGATCCCGATCGTCGTCGACGGGATCGTCCGCATCGAGCACACGCCGCTCGCCGACTGCAGCCGCGTCCGAGGGATCTTCGTCGCCCACCCGGCCGACGACACGCCGCCGAAGTCGACGCCCGACCGCCACTCGCAGGCCGCGGCCTGGGTGACCCTCGACGAGCTCGACGACGCCGCGCGCTACCCGATGCGCGGCGCCGAGGTCCGGGCGCTCTTCGAGTACGTGAGCGCCGGCGCGCCGATCTACCCGCTGAGCCTGCTGACGTGCGAGGGGGCGCCGCTCACAGGGCCTTCATAGCGACGAAGGCGAGGACGCCGAGGGCGACGGCGATCAGGATGACGATCACCTGGGCCATGAAGTAGGCGCGGAGCTTGCGGAAGCCGATCAGGAGGTTGCCCTGATCGTTGGCGTTCGTGTCGCTGGCGACCTTGCGCAGGGCGAGGCTCGCCTGGAGGAGCCAGATGTTGATGACCACCGTGAAGCCGGTCTGGAGCATCTGGCCGAAGACCTCGCTGGCCTTCGCCGACGAGAGCTCGACGAGGAGGGCCAGCGCGCCGGTGATCAGCGAGGTGACGGAGACGACGAGGCCCCAGGTCGCCGCGCTGGCGATCTTCTCCTTGTCCTCGCGCGTGAACGGAATTCGCGTGCTGCTCATCGCCCTACCCCACGATCGCCCAGATGGTGCGGAGCGCCGACAGGATGCCGATGACGCCGAAGATGATCAGATAGATGCGGAGGCTGCGGAAGCCGGCGCCGAGGGTCATCTCGTCGTCGCTGTAGACGCCGCGCTCGAAGCCGCTGGCGGCCTCGCGCAGGAACATCGTCGCGGCGATCATCACGGCCATGGCGACGACGAGGCCGATGACGATGCCGCCGCCGCGGGCGCTGCCGACGCCGACCGTCGCCACTGTCCCGCAGGACAGGAGCCCAGCCAGGCCGATGAAGATGAAGTAGAAGACCGAGAGGCCGCGCATCCACTTGGCCAGGCTCGAGACGACCTCGACCCCCTCAGAGGAGAAGACCAGGCCGCCCTCGGCGGGCGGGGGCGCGGAGGTTGGTGGGGCGAAGGGGTTCTGTTCCATCAGCCATGCGAGCGTACCCCGCGGCGGTGATCCGCCGCCAGCGACGGCCGCGAGCGCTAGCGCCCCCTTCGACATGTCTCTTTGTCTACTCGACGCGACAGCCCGCGAGGCCAACGCGCTCGCTCGGACCGCGCGCGGCGTGGTTACCGCGGCAACGCCGTTCATCCCCCGCGCCTCAGAGCAGGTGGCGGGCCTTGATCTCGAGGTAGCGGTTGACGACGTCGGCGGTGAGCTGGCGCGGCTCGACGTCGAGCACGTGCGCGCCGAGGCGACGCAGCGTCCGGACCAGGCGATCGCGCCAGCCGAGGAGCTCCGCCGCGGCCGCCCGGCGGTAGAGCGCGTCCTCGTCGTCGTCCGCCCGGACCCGGGCCATCGCCTCGATCGCCGGGTCGCGGAGGAGCACGATCAGCGGCAGGTGCCGCGGCATCAGGCCGCGTGTGTAGCGGACGAGCGCGGCCGCGGCGACGTCGTCGTGGACCTGGGTGAAGAAGACGACGAGGCTGCGCTGCCGGAGGTCGCGGCCGACGCGGGAGAAGGCGGCGCCGTAGTCCGGCTCGACGAGCTCGGCGTGGAGGTCGTAGGTCGCGCGGACCAGGTGGACGGTCGCCGAGCGGCCGGCGGTCGGCGCCAGCGCGGCCTGGATCTGGTCCGAGAAGGCGAAGAGGCCGATCCTATCGCCCCCGCGGGCGCCGACGTGCGCGAGCATCAGCGACGCGTTGAGGGCGTGGTCGAAGAGCGGCAGGCCCTGGACCTCGGTGGTCATCAGGCGGCCGCCGTCGATCATCAGGGCGATCGTCTGGTTGCGCTCGATCTGGTACTGGCGGGCGATCAGCTTCTGGCGCCGCGCCGTCGCCTTCCAGTCGATCGCCCGGAACTCGTCGTCGCGGCTGTACTCGCGCAGGCGCTCGAACTCGCTCTCGCCGCCGATCTTGCGGCTCGCCCGGACCATCGACGCGGCGCGATCCTGGCGGGCGAGGAGCTCGT
>JAGQIT010000791.1 GCA_020431135.1 Myxococcales bacterium
AACCACGACCAGAGCCACATCCCGCGGCTCGTCCAGCTCCTCCAGATGATCGACTTCCTCTGGCAGGAGGCCGAGACGCAGGGCGTCGCGGATCGCCTCACCGTCCTCGTCGGCTCCGACTTCGGTCGTACGCCGCGTTACAACGACGGCAACGGCAAGGACCACTGGTCGGTCACCAGCATGATGCTGATGGGCGCCGGGATCCCCGGCAACAAGGTCATCGGCGCGACCGACGAGGGTCACAACCCGCTGACGGTCAACACGAGCAGCCTCGCGGTCGATCCGGGCGGCATCCGCGTCGAGCCCAAGCACGTCCACAAGTCGCTGCGCCGGCTCGCCGGCATCGACGACAACGAGTACGGGCGCATGTTCCCGCTGACGATCGGCGACGACGAGGACCTCAAGCTCTTCGGCTGAGCCCGTCTGAGCCCCGCGCTGTGAGGGCGTCCGCCGGCCAGCGGGCGCCCTCCTGCGTTCTCGCAGGCCGGCGACGCCGGGGAAAATCAACGTTCTTCGCCGCGGAGCCGGCGCGCCGTCAGGCCTCGCTGTAGACGGACGGCGGCCCCAAGCGCGACGCCGGGGGGTAGGACGCGCTGCGCCCCTATGCTAGCGTCGATGATTGCGATGATCCGGCACGCTGCGTACTTCGGGACCCTCTCACTGCTCCTCTCGCTCCCGGGCTGCAGCGGCGACGACCCAGGCGCGAGCGACAGCGCGACGACCTCAGGGAGCGCGACGGACTCGGCGACCTCGGGGGCGACGGAGACCACCGGCGGCACGGACAGCGGCAGCGACAGCGACAGCGGCGCGGGCTTCGACGACGAGGAGGAGTTCGTCCTCCGCCTCAACGACAGCCCCGTGCCGCCGCTCTCCCTCGAGATGGATCGCGAGCAGGTCACCGAGCTCTTCGGCGACACCGCCAAGGACATCCTCCTCGTCGAGGTCGACTCGACGCCGCTCCTCGTCAACTCGCTCAATGAGATCAAGGCGGCGTGCGGCGACGCGTGGAAGATCGACGACCCCGACCCGAAGCACGACTGCGGCCTGACGCCGCTCGGCCAGACCTTCAAGGGCGCGGACAACACGTGGAAGACCAGCGCCGAGTACTCGCTCGTCCGCATCCTGACGATGACTCCGGCGAACTCGAAGGTCGCGGGCACGTCGATCGCGGGCATGCAGGAGATGGCCGACTTCCTCAACATCGGCGGCGGCTTCTCGCAGATCCTCTCGGAGTCGCTCGGCCTCCCGCGGACCGAGGAGTTCATCGACACCGAGAACATGGCGAAGGCGATCCAGGACGACCTCCTGGCGACCCACCCGGCGATCGGCGGCGACGGCAAGACCCTGCCGGTGACGCTCTACGACGCGCTCACCGACCTCGGCTCCCTCGCCGAGAAGTTCGGGCCGATGGGCGACCACCCCGGCCTCCTCGATCCGAACTACGAGACCAAGAGCGTCGTCCTCTCCGACGAATTCGCGATGACGGTCTCCGCCGAGTCGAACATGAAGCTCCTCGACGGCGTCGACCTCTCCGTCGGCAAGGGCTACATGTCGACCATCGTCGACAACATCGGCCCCACCTACGAGGACGAGCTCGAGTTCGACTTCGAGGACCCCGACAAGTTCCAGATCTCCGGCGTCGTCGAGAACCCGACCGTCGACATGCGCTTCGCGGTCTACGAGCACAACGGCTTCGTCGACTCCTGCGCCGGCGACGACGCCTGCCAGGCAAACCTCCCGGAGAACATCGACCAGGTCAAGCAGCAGTGGCCGGGCTCGGCGTGGGCCCTCGACCCGTGGCTCCTCGAGCACCTCGTCGTCCGCGGCGCCCGCTACCGCTTCGGCGATCGGATCTGGGACAAGTGCTACCTCCTCTGCGCCGCCCACATCCACATCGGACCCGACGCGGACTACCCGAACAACCCGTCGGGGTGGTCGGTCTACGACGTGCTCTTCGACCTCGGCAACCCGCCCAAGGATCAGTACCTCTGGGAGCTGATCAACGAGGTCGCGCAGGTCGCCCTGCACACCCCGCCCTACGGCGACATCCCCGAGGGCCAGGGCGACGTCGCCTTCACCCTCAGCGACATCCCGATCGGCGTCTCCGGCTCGGCGATCTCGGAGGCCGCCCGTCCCTACCTCCAGGAGCAGGCCGCGAAGCTCTCGGATCTCATCCTCGGCGACTACTGGAAGAACAACGACGCGGTCGACTTCTACTACCGCCGCGGGGCCAACAACGTCCCCTACGTCTTCTTCGTCAACGACAAGGACCTGCCGCCGGGGACCGCCTACAACTACAGCAAGCCGGGCTTCTTCGACTGCCCCGAGCTCAGCGACGGCTGCAAGGTCTCGACCCTGACGATCGACGGCGCCGGCGACACGAGCCACGAGAAGTTCCACTTGCCGCAGGGCGAGACGACCCTCTACCTCGCCGATGACACAGGTCAGGTCTACCGCGCGCGCTTCAACGTCCCCAGCCTCGACGACGCCGAGATCACCGTGCGGGTCGCCAAGAAGTCCGGGTAGATCCGTGCCCGCCGCGTCGCCGCCGACGTCGCCCGGGACGCAACGCGGCGAGCTGACGATCACCGCGCAGCTCGACGACCCCGACGGCCTCCTCCTCCGCCTCGACGGCGTCGAGGAGGACGACGCCGAGTACTTCTCGGGGACGTCGTCGCGCCACCTCAGCCTCGCCCCCCTCGAGGCGCTGTGTCGGACGCTGGCGACCGGCGAGCCCGCGCGCCTGACGACGCGCTGGCGCAAGTGGAGCTTCCGCCACCACTACTCCTTCGATCCGCCGTGGGTCGCCGAGGAGACGCGGCCCCCCGCGGCGCGCGAGCTGTGGTTCTACCCGATGCGTGAGAACCGGCGGACCTTCCGCGCGCGCGCCGACGCGCTCATCCCCTGCCTCCGCGCCGAGCTCGACTGGCTCGTCGACAACCTCGCGTGGCTCGACGACACGCGACGCGGGCCGACAGAGGCCGGCCTCCAGCGCGCGCTGCGGGACCTCCGACGCGCGGCCGAGCGCTGCGCTCTCGACACTACCTCGCCGCGCCCGCCTTGAGGCGACTGTCAGTATCCCTCCCGCGCGTCCCTGCGCGCGCGCAGCAGCCTTCATCTGCATACAGAACGACGATTGGCACCAGCCCCCTCGATGACTTTTAGGTATCGCGGCTCGGGGGCCGCTCGCATCATCTACACATGACCCAAAGGACATTGGCGCTCCTCCCCGCGATCCCCCTCGTAGCGCTCCTCGGCTGCAGCGGCGGCTCGTCGAGCGACGGCTCTGAGAGCGCGAGCGACGGCGACACGTCGTCCTCCTCCGCGACCGCGTCGACGACGGAGATGTCCGCGTCGGGCGCGAGCGACAGCGCCACTCAAGGCACGACCACCGGCGGCGCCTCCGACTCGGCGAGCGGCACGACCACCGAGGCGACGACGCAGGCGAGCGACTCGATGACCAGCGACGGGACGACGACGGCGACGACGTCGAGCAGCGAGAGCGACTCGAGCACGACGATGCAGGTGACGACCGTCGACCCGACCGACGGCACGACCACGACGACCACCGACGGCACGACGACCACCGACGGCACGACCACCGACGGCTCGACCACCGACGCGACGACGACCGGCTGCGTCCCCTCGGAGGAGATCTGCAACGACATCGACGACGACTGCAACGGCCTGATCGACGACGTCGACGAGGCCGGCGACGGCATCTGTGACTGCCTCAACATCGTCATCCTCGGCAAGAAGGGCGCCAACCCCTCCTCCCAATTCGAGGCCTGGCTCGAGGCCCAGGGGACCAAGGTCGACCGCATCCACACGACGCCGAACGAGAGCCTGACGAAGGCGACCCTCGACGGCTACGACATCGTCCTCCTCGACTGGCTGCAGCGCTCCTACACCGCCGAGGAGGCCGCGGTGCTCGAGTCGTTCATCGCCACCGGCGGCGGCATGATGTCGCTCACCGGTTTCACGAACAA
>JAGQIT010000792.1 GCA_020431135.1 Myxococcales bacterium
CGCGGGCGATCTCGAGGCAGGCCGCGGCCGCGCGGGCCTCGCTGAGGCGCTGGGTGTTGGTCTCGATCGTCCCGTAGGCGGCGCGGAGGACCTCGAGGATCGGCTCGAACCACTCGGTGAGCGGGCGCCGGCCGCCGGCGAGCGGGACGAAGAGCGAGTGGACCGCCTCGTAGAGGAGCTGGAGGCGGCGGCGGGTCTTGGCGTCGCCGAGCCACGGGCCCGAGGCCGCGTCGGAGAGGTGCTCGGCGTAGTACTTGTCGAGGAGGGTGAGCCACTCGATGCGGCCCTCGTCGGCCGGGGCCTGCTCCTGCGCCTGCTCCTGCGCGTCGCCGCCGCTCGGCGCCCCGGCGCTCTCGCTCGAGGGCGCCGCCGCGGCGAGGGGCGGCTCCGCGTCGATCAGCGTCGCCGCCTCGGCGACCGCGGCCGACGGCGCGTCGGCGGCCTCAACCCCTGCGGCGTCCGCCTCGCTCGGGCCCTGTCCCTCCGGCCAGAGGTCGATCGCCGGCGGCCCGGCCTCGGCCTCGACCTCGGCGTTCGCCGCCTCGTCGCCCGCATGGCTCTCCGGGCCCTGTCCCTCCGGCCAGAGGTCGATCGCCGGCGGCGGCTCGTCGTTGGCGGCCGTCCCCGAGTCGTCGCCGACGCTCGCCGCGGCCGCGTCGGCGGCGGCCTGCGCCCGCGCCTCCTTGACGAAGCGCTCGACCCACGCCTCGACGTCCGGGTGGCGGACGAGCGCCGCGAAGTTCGAGAAGCGCGGCTCGCGGAGCCACTCGATGCCGGCGCTGAGCAGGCGATAGGGCCGCGAGCGCAGCACGGGCTTGCCGCGCGGGTCGTGGACCACGAGGTCGGCCCACTCGCCCGCCTGCGCCATCGGCTCGCCGAGGCTCTCGTCGCCGAGGCCGATCGTGATCTCCTCCGGCGGGAATGCCCCGGCGAAGTCGGCGATCTGCTCGACCACCGCCTGGGCCTGATCCGCCGGGCGGTCGCAGATGATGATCCGATCGTCGGCGATCGAGATCCGCCGGCCCTCCCAGTAGCTCGGGTCGACGCAGCCGTACTCGTCAAAACCCTCGCTCAGGCTCGGGCCGGCGAACTCGCCGACGCCGTCGACGGGCGCGTGGATCAGGGCGTGGGCCCGCTCGCCGAAGGCGCCGACGACGTTGCGCTGGAGCTGGTTGAGGTCGACGCAGCCGATGAGCACGAGCTCGTCGTCGTCCCCCAGCTCGAGCTCGGCGAGCGCCTGGGCCCGGCGCTCGTGCGGATCGACGCGGCCGACCGACCGCAGGCGATCGCGGTAGCGGCCGTAGAGCGTGGCGAGGACCTGCCAGCGGTCGGCCTCGCGGTCGAGCTGCAGCCGCATCGCCGCCCGCGCGACCTCGCCGAACGACAGCAGCTCGCCGCTGAGCTCCTCGCGGATCTTGCCGATCTGGAGGGCGAGCTCGTGCCACGCCGGGAGGTCGTGGTAGTCGGGCTGGCGCGGGATCAGCGGGTGGATCAGGCGGGCGTCGGCCTCGCGCAGGACGTGCATCCACGCCAGCGAGCACTCGAGGTCCGAGGCGGTCGTCGCCGTCGGCGGCATGACGACGTCGACCATCGACCCCGGCGTCATCACCTGCGGCGGGATCAGGCGGACCTTCACCTCGTTGCAGTGGCCGATCAGGGTGCGCAGGAGCAGACGTCCGGCCCGCCCGCCCGGGAGCACGCACTTGACCGCGCGCAGATCGCAGCGGCCCCCCGCGGCGTGGCGCTGCACCAGCCACCGGGCGGCGGCCGGGAGCAGGGGCTGGTTCCAGTCGAGCCATCGCCGTTGCATCGTCGTACTCGGTCCCCGGGAGCGCGCGCGGCGAATTCGCCCGGCGGGTCGCTACGCTATGCAATCGCCCCCCCGCGCGCAAGGGCCCGATCGCCTTTTTCCCCGCCCCTAGGCCGCGGATATCTGCGATCTGGGCCTCGCGCGGCGGGCGACGAGCGCGGTCGATCATGCGCCGATCGCCCGGGCCTCGCCGGCTCGCGCGCCGGCGATCCTCGCGCGCGTATCCGCCGCCCGACGTGACGTCGCCGCCGGAGCGCGGCAGACTGGGCGCGGGCGCGCCCCGCCGATGTTCTGCTCCCTCTTCGCCGCCGCGGCCGTGCTCCTGACGCTGGCCCTCCCGACCTTCCCGGACGGACTGAGCCCGGCGATCCTCCTCTTCCTCGGCCTCGTCGGCCTCGCCGGCCTCGCCGGGGCGCTGCGCTCGCGACCGGCGCGCGTCCAGCTCGTCCTCTTCCTGCCGTGGCTCGCCGCCCTCCTCGTCGCCCTCTTCGTCGGCCTCCTGCGCGGCACGCCGATGGTCCAGGCCCTCGAGGACGCCCTCCCCTACGTCCTCTTCGTTCTCGGGATCACGGCCGGTCGCGGCGCGAGCGCGCCGCGGATGCTCCTCGCGGCGATCCTCGCGGTCGCGGCGATCGACGGCTTCGTCTCGCTGTGGCGCATGCCGAGCTTCGACCTCAGCGTCGTCCGCTCGACCTATACGTCGCACAAGGTGATCGCCGGCCACCTCCTCGTCGGCATCACCCTCGCCGCCGTTCTCCGCCTGCTGACGCCGCCGTCGCAGCGCCTCGTCCGCGGCCTCTTCGTCGGCCTCGCCGGCCTCCTCGTCCTCGCCGTCATCGCCACCGTCAGCCGCGGCATGCTCCTCGGCCTCAGCGTCGGCCTCGTCGCCGCGCTCTACGTCCGCCGCCCGGTCCGCGGCCTCAGCCTGAGCCTCTTCGGCCTCCTCACCCTCGCGGTCTTCGCCGGCACGTTCTGGGACCTCGGCACGCAGTACCTCCGCCTCGGCTCGTCGGCGACGGTCGACGGCCGCGTCCGCGAGATCACCCAGTGCCTCGAGGTCTTCCTCGACGCCCCGGCCTTCGGCGCCGGCCTCGGCCACGAGATCCTCGTCGACGGCTTCTACGTCTCCTACGTCCACAACATGGTCGCCTACCACCTGTGGAAATTCGGGATGTTCGGCTCGGTGCTCCTGTCGATCCCCTTCGTCCCGCTGGTCCGCGAGGCCCTGCGCGCGCCGCCGCTGCTGCGCCCGACGATCGTCGGCGGCGCCCTCAGCATCGGCCTCTACCTGGTGACCGCCGCGTCCTACAAGAGCTACTTCCTCGTGCCGATGGTCGGCATGGCGGTCGGGGCGATCTTGGCGATCGTCGCGCGGACGAGCGAGGCGAAGCAGGCGGCGCCGCGCTGACCCGCGAGAGGCCCCGAGATCGACGTGTCTATTCGGACATCATCGAAGGAGCCGATGGCGAGAGCCCGGCGCACGCTCGCCTCACAGACCCAGCGGCGACCTGCCGAGGCGCTCTAGGCCGACGACGGCCGCCCGAGCGCGCGCGGACCTCTTTCACTGACGGCGAGACGCGGCTCTGGCCCCACCGCTGCGACTGCGGGGCGGTCACTCCTGATGGTGGTCTAGGAGGGAGAGCCCCCCGCGTCGGCCGCGAAGGAGAAGCGGACGCGGCCGGTCTCGGGCTTCGTCAGCTTCAGCTCCTTCTTCGGGAACACCCACGCCTTCGCCTGCTCGCTGAGGCAGGCGCGCAGCGCCTCCGGGGGCTCGTGGCCCGCGGCCGGCTTGACGCTCTTGACCTTGCCGTCGCCCTTCAGGCTGAGGAGGAAGTCGAAGCGCGCCCCCTCGTCGAGGCCCTCGGCGCAGGTCTGGAGCCCCTCGTCATGGTCACGGATCCCGCGCTCGACGAGCGACGCCGCGAGGTCTGGAAACGACAGCACCTCGACCTCGAGCTTCGGCGGCGCGCGCTCCTCGGGCGCCCTCTCCTGCGCCTCAGCCTCGCCCGGCGCCTCCGCGGCGCCCTCTGCCTTCGACGCGCCCGGCATGACCTCCGCCGACGCCGGCGGCGCGCCGACGAAGAGGGGATAGAGCGACGCGGGCTCGAGCGCCGCGCCGATCTCCACCGACGGCGCGCCGCGGGAGTCGCCGACCGCCACCGCCCCAAAGACCAGGTTCCCGCGCAGGCCCACGCCGAGCTCCACCGGCCCCTGCTCCTGGAGATCGACGGTCGCCGCCTTCGCGGCCGCCCACGCCGCGTCGACGAGCGTGCGCCGGACGTCGTCCTTGTAGCGCTTGAACTGCGGGACGTTGATCAGGAAGGCGACGCCCTCGCGCCCGTGGTGGGCGTAGACCATGAACTCCTCGGCGAGCGTCACGGTCCTGTCCTCGTCTTGACCGGTGAAGAGCTGGCGATCCAGGGCGGTCATCGACGCCGCGACCGCCTCGGCGCGCGCCTGGGCGGCGGGGGTGTTGCCCTGGGCCGCGGCGCCCCGCGACGAGCTCGCGATCTTCGCGCTGGCGACGTCGAACTCCGCCTTCCCCGGCGCGGGCTCGGACGTCGAGCAGGCGGCGAGGGCGAGGGCGAGGCCAAGGCCAAGGGCGAGGAGCGACCGGCGCATGGTCAAAACGTACTTCCGCCGCCGCCCCGGCGGCCAGCCGTCGTCAGACCCCAGCGTGCGTTTTCTCGGCTCGCGGCGAGCGACTGTCCACTCTACGCGACATGACCCGAAGAGCAGACCGACAAGCGGCGCGAAATCGGACGACATTGCCCTTTCGCCATACGAGGTGCGCGAGGCCGACACCGCCGAAGCCCGGGGAGTCGCGGAGCCGCTGCTCACGAGGACCAGCGCATCACCCGCGCGCCGCGACATGGATGCCCGCCAGCGAAGCGCCCCGCGTCGGCGATGCGCCGACGACGAGCCGCGCTTCGACGCCCGGCGAGGGAGCCGCGCGGCGCTCCCACGAACGCGCCTCCGCCCAGAGCGGCCCGCGGCGGCTCGCGAGGCGGCCCGGCGCAGCGACACTACATCGCCGAGCGCGCGGGCCACACGGAGGCGGAGCTCGACTAGCCCCGTCGGCGCCGCCGGAGCACGCCGCCCGCGAGCAGGAGCCCGAGGCTAGCGAGCACCGGGTCCGGCGCCCGGCCGTCGCTGCGGCAGGCGCACAGGCCCTCGTCGTCGATGCCCCCGGTCCCGGCCGTCGCGTCGGTGTCGGAGTCGGTGATCGAGCTGCCGGCGCTGCTGTCGTGGCAGTCGCGCGGGATCGGCTCCGACGAGACGCCGAGCGCCTCGAGGAGCATCGTGATGAGCTGCGTGTTGTCGACCTCGACCTGCGGCGCGCCGACCGGCGGGATCATCTCGATGCGCTGGGCGTAGGGCATCTCGGCCGGCATCATCGGCCAGGTCTGCTGGAAGTTGCCGGGGACGGTGAAGCCGCTCGGCAGCCACCACTGCGGCGAGCCCGAGCACGGGAAGTACTGGGTGGCGATGTTCGAGGTCATGTCGACCTCGGGGAGATCGCCGTTTTGGTGGAAGACCGGGTCCTCGGTCATCTCCTCCGGCGACAGCGTCGTGTACATCCGCGTCAGGAAGGGCCAGGTGTCGAGGAGCTCGACGGCGTGGAGCCCGGGCTCGATGATCCGCTCGAGGAGCGCCTCCGAGAAGAGCAGCGGGTCGTAGGCGTCGGCGTCGATCAGCCCCTCGTAGCACTCGAGGCACGCGTAGAACTCCCCCTCCTCGACGCCGTCGGGCACCGGCAGGAACTGGTAGAGGATCCCGAGGAGCAGCGGGTGGTTGTAGGTGCAGCGCGCCCCGTTGCACTCCATCAGGCCCTGGACCTGGAGCTCGTCGACGACGAGGTGCGGCTTGAGGTCGGCGAAGGGGGCGTGGTCCCAGTCGGCGCTGAAGAGGCCGTCGGCCGCGACGACCGCCGACGCGCCGGCGTACTCGGTGACGAAGCCGTGGCCGTTCGCCGGCTCCTCGTCGACCGCGAGGCTGACGACCTCCTTGTAGTTGCTGGCGAAGTTCGGCCAGTCGAGGCGGGCCTCGTTGAGGACGACGTTGTGGTAGTTGCTCGAGCCGACGCGCTCGCTGCCGAGGAAG
>JAGQIT010000793.1 GCA_020431135.1 Myxococcales bacterium
TCCGATCGTTGGCCGTGTCGACGTTAACCGCCGGGCCGAGCGGCTGCGGCAAGGGCCAGCTCGCGCCGTCCCACCGCGACACCATGAGGTCGGCGCCGTTGATCTTGTCGACTCCGTTGGCGATGAAGAGCTCGCCCTCGCCGACGCGCACCGCCTCGTCAACGGCGGCGCCGAGGCCGTCCCAGAAGGCGATCTGCTCGGCGCCGGTGAAGGGCTCGTCGCGGGCCGCTCGCGTCGCGCGGTGAGGCATCCTCGCTCCCTGGGCGCCCGCCGAGTAGGTGACGCCGAGGCCGTCGGCGTCGTAGCGGAAGCTCCGCGGGTTCTCGCCGAGGCCCGCGGGGGCGAACTCCTCGACGCTCCACGGGCTCTGCGAGGCCCAGCAGTCGGTCGGGCCGCCCGTCGTCGTCGCGTCCGCGGTCGCGGCCGTGATCGCGGTCGTCATCTCGCCGGTCGTCCCTGCGCCCGTCGTGCCCGTGCTGCCGAGCGTCGCCTCGCCGCTGCCGGACGCCGCCGTCACCGCGCCTGTCGCGGTCGACGACGCCGCGGTCGTCGTCACGCCGCTCGCGCCCTCCGTGTCGTCGAAGGCCGGGTTGGCGAGCACGCAGCCGAGCGCGGCGACGCAGAGGGCGAGACCGACGGACCCCGGGCGCATCGGCGCACTCTAGCAGCCGGCGACGCGGGCGACCCGAGAGGCTGTCCGAGCTCCCGTGTGCGGAGGTCCTCCGCCCCTCAGATGAAGCGATCGATCCCCGACTCGCCCGCCTTCGCCTCGGGGGCCGGCCCGTACTCGGGATCGACGAGCTCGCCGATCTTCGCCATCACGACCTCGGTGATCGCCTCGTAGCGATCGCCGTAGCGCTCGTTCGCCGCCCGCGTCAGGGGCAGCACCGCCGAGGGCACGCGGTGCGGCCCGAGCTCGGGGCCGTCGGGCTCGAGCGGCGCGCCGATCCGGTAGGTCACGCGGCCGCCCTTCGACAGCGGCAGATCGCCGGGGTAGAGGTGATCGCTGCCCGAGCAGCCGACCGGGACGATCGCCGCGTCGAGGTGCTGGGTCATCTGCGCGAGGCCGGTGTGGCCGCGGCTGAGGTGACGCGAGCGCGTGCCCTCGGGGAAGACGAGGACGTTGAGCTCGTGCGTCGTCAGGGCCTCGTGGTTGAGGCGGATGACCTCGTGGATCATCGCGTCGAAGCGGCGATCGAAGCCGACGAGGAACTCGCTGACCCCGTGCTCGCCGCCGACGAAGCTGCGGACGTCGGCGCTGGCGCCCTCCGGCAGCGGCTCCTCGCTGCCGATCCTGCGGTCGACGAGGTCGCGGAGCACGCGGTACTCCTCGCGCTCCGGCGGGCGTCCGAAGGCCTTGCGGAACTCCACCGTGATCACGTAGCCGCGCGACGGCAGCGGGATGTTGGCGGTGAGGTCGAGGAAGCGGGCCGCGACGCGGTTCTCGTAGTACTTGCCCTTCACCCAGGTCGCGGTGAAGCGGTAGCCGCGGCGGTAGAGCGCGTACTGGAAGGGCCAGTAGTTGTAGCGATCAGTGTGGTTCATCGCCAGGAACACGCCGCGATCGCGGGGCAGGTTCTCGAGCCCCTCGAGGATGATCTCGGTCTTCCGCGGCAGGCGGTAGTCGACGGCGAGAACGAGGTTGGCGAACACCAGCTGCCCGATCGGCCGCTTGCTCAGGCGGATGTGTCGGAGTCGTTCGAGATCGAGCATGTCCGTTATTGCCCACTGTCGGCCGCGTTCGCCCGCCTGTCAACGTCTTGGCCGGGCAGCGGCCGGGGAGCCGCCGCCCGGCCCTGGTAGCCTCGAGCGATGGTCTACGCACGCCGAGTCGCCGCCCTCCTGCTCGCCCTCCCCCTCGCCTGCGCCGGCGACGACAGCGACGAGACCGCAGGCGACACCGACGGGACGACCGCGTCGATGACGGCGTCCGCGTCTGCGTCCGCGTCCGCCTCTGCGTCAGCCTCCGCGTCGACCGCAAGCTCGGACACCGACGCCTCGAGCAGCGGCGCGAGCGACGGCTCCGCGAGCTCCACGGGCGGCTCCACGGGCGGCACGACCGGCGGCGACGGCTCGCTCCAGCAGGCCTGCGTCGACGCGATCAACGGCTACCGCGCGACCCTCGACCTCCCGCCCTACGCGCGCTGGACCGACGCCGAGGCCTGCAGCGACGACGAGGCCGAGAGCGACGCGGCGACCAACACTCCGCACGGCGCCTTCGGCAGCTGCAACGAGTACGCGCAGAACGAGTGCCCGGGCTGGCCTGGCGACGACCCCGAGGGCTCGCTCCTCGGCTGCCTCGCGCAGATGTGGGCCGAGGGCCCTGGCGAGGACTTCCAGACCCACGGCCACTACATCAACATGAGCAGCACGAAGTACACCCAGGTCGCCTGCGGCTTCTACACGACCGGCTCCGGCGATCTCTGGGCGATCCAGAACTTCCGCTAGGAGGCCGTCCGAGTGTTCGGCGCGTGGCTGCGGCGACCTGCGTCCGCGAGGGTCGAGGGTCGAGGCGTCGCGCGTCGCCCGCCCCTGCTACCCTCAGCGCCGAGCCGCCCGCGATGCCAGCGCACGCCCACGACGTCGATCCGCTCGCGGACTACGGCCTCGACTACCGCGTCGACGACCCGTCCGCGCCGTCGACCGACGACCTCGACGCGCGGGCTGGTGACCGCTACGTCCGCGCCCGCGACCCGCTGCGGGCGCGCGTCGCCGCCGGCGAGCGCGAGGCCGACGTCCGCCTCGGGGTCGACCCCGGCGACTTCTTCTGCGGCGATCACTTCGCCAACCTCCTCGCGCTCCGCCGCCGCCGAGGCGACCTCCGCGTCGGCTTCGTCCACGCGCCGCCCGATCGCCGCTGCGGTCCGCTCGGCGCCGCCGCAGCGCACCTCTTTGATCGCGAGGCCAACCTCGAGCAGCTCGCCAAGGTCGTCGCCGTCGCCCTCCGCGGCCTGACCCCGGCGACCGGCGGCGTCGTCCTCCTCACCGGCTTCGGCCCCTTCGCGCGCAGCCCCGACAACCCGACCGCGGCCTTCGTCGCCGCCTCGGCGTCCCTCGATCGCTCGGTGGCGACCGCCTTCCCGGGGGCGTCGCGCGTCGGCGCCTGGGAGCGCCTCGGCCCGCGGCTGCGCGGGCTCTCCTACGATCTCCCCGCCCTCGCCGACGGCCGCCGCCGCCTCCACCTCGCCGCCGTGACGCTCGCGCTCGCGCAGTCGACCGCCGACGCCTGCGCGGGCCTCTACCTGTCTCACGAGACAGTCGATGCGACCCTGCTCGCGGCCGTCACCGCGCTGCCGCGACCGCCGGCGGCGATCCTCGGCCTCGGGGTCGACAGCGGCCAGCTCCTCGGCGCGGAGCGACCGACCTTCAAGGTCGAGACCCAGACCCGCGGCTGGCATCAAGGCGGGCGCCGCGGCGCCAACGCGACCGACGCCTTCCAGCGCGGCCTCGATCTCGCGCGGATCTTCATGGCCGCCCGCGACCGCCGCGAGGGGCCGCTGCGCTTCCTCGACGACTAGGCCTCGGGTCCGAACTCGAGGATCACGTAGCCCCCCGACTTCGCGTCCTTCTCGAGCTCGAGGAGCCCGTGCTCCTGGGCGTCCTCGAGGAGCTCGTTGAACGAGCGGTAGCCGTAGTAGCTCTCGGAGAAGTTCGGGCGCTTGCGCTTGATCGTCTGCTTGACCATCGAGCCCCAGAGGATGCCGGTGCGGTCGCGGAACATCGCCTCGACGGTGTCGACGACGAGGTCGTAGGCCTCGGCCCTGAGCTCCTCGGCGCTCGGCTCGGCCGGCGCCGCCCCCTTCTCGCCCTTCTTCGTGTCGCCGCGCTTGCGACCGCTGCGCTTCGGCTTGGCCTCGCGGACGAGGTCGTCGTAGTAGATGAAGTCGTCGCAGTTCTCGACGAGGAGGTCGGAGGTCGACTGGCGGACGCCGATGCCGATGACCCGCTTGTTGTTCTCGCGGAGCTTCGACACCAGCGGCGAGAAGTCGCTGTCTCCGGTGATCAGCGCGAACATCGTGACGTGCGGCTTGGTGTGCGCGAGGTCGAGGGCGTCGACGACCATGCGGATGTCGGCCGAGTTCTTCCCCGAGAGCTTGACGTGCGGGACCTCGACGAGCTCGAAGTTGCGCTCGTGGAGCGCCTTGCGATCGGCCTTGTAGCGGCCCCAGTCGCAGTAGGCCTTGCGGAAGACGACGTTGCCGCGCTCGAGGAGGCGCTCCAAGACGAGGTCGATGTTGAATTTCTTGAACTTCGCGTCACGGGCCCCGAGGGCGACGTTCTCGTAGTCCGCGAAGACGGCGATGTTCGGGGTGTCCCCGCTGCGCTCTGCCATGTCCACGGGGTATCACGGCGCAGCCGCAGGCGCGACCCCGCGGACGCTGAGGATCCGGCGCGCGTCGACGCGGCGCCGCGATCACGGGACCGCATGACGATCTGCCGAGGACGCCTCGACGCGTCAGGCGACCGCCGTCGAGGCGCGCCGCCGGTGCGCCCGTGTCGACCGCCGCGACCGACACCGTCGCCTCCTCGCGCGGGAACACCCTCGGGCCGCGACCTCGCGGACGCCCACGATTCCGCATACACTGTCCACCCGGAGGCCTCCCACCATGTCCGCAGACCCGTCCACGCGCCCCGAGCTGCCCGACGAGCTCGCCCCCGGCCAGGCCTTCGTCCTGCGGATCCTCTGGGCCGCGTTCATCGCCACGCAGGCGATCTTCGCCGGCGTCCTGGTCTTCGTCGGCGCTGAGATCGCGGCGAACGGCGATCCGGAGGCGGCGGCGTCGATGCTGCCGATCTTCGCCGCGCTCGCCCTCGGCTCCGCCGGCCTCAGCCTCTTCGGGATCCCCGGCGTCGCCGCCCGTCAGGGCCTCGACTTCACGACCGCGACGCTGCTGCGCTTCGCCACCGCGGAGACCGTCGGCATCTTCGGCCTCGTCCTCGGCTTCATGGGCCTCGACCTCGCCTACGCGCTCGGCTTCCTCGGCGCCGGCGCCCTCCTGATCCTCGCCCAGCTGCCGAGCGCCCAGAGCTACCGCCGCTACCGCGACGACGTCCGGAACGCGCGCAGCCACCGGCGCTGAGCGGCCGCCCCCCCCCGCAAACGATGAGCGGCGCGGCGAACAGGCACGCGCCGCGAACAACCTCGGCCTTGTGAGGCTCCGCGGCCGGGCGGACACTGGATCCGTGGATATGGGAGTGGTTGGTATGAGGCGCGATGATTTCCTGAAGAACGCGACGCTGGTGCTCGCAGTCTTGGCCGCGAGCGGCTGCAACGGCGACGACGCGGCGACCGGCTCGGAGAGCGCGACGAGCACGACGTCGTCGACGTCGACGACGACGACCGCGAGCTCGACGAGCACCGCGAGCGGCAGCGGCAGCGACGGCTCGTCGACCTTCGAGGAGACCGAGAGCGGCACCTTCGAGACGACGACGACGAGCGAGACGACCGGCGCGCCCGAACCCTACTGCGGCGACGGCAACGTCGACCCCGACGAGGCCTGCGACGACGGCGACGCCGACAACACCGACGCCTGCCTCGACACCTGCGAGGTCGCGAGCTGCGGCGACGGCTTCGTCCAGGCGGGCGTCGAGGACTGCGACGACGGCAACGCCGACAACACCGACGCCTGCCTCGACACCTGCGCGGCTGCGAGCTGCGGCGACGGCTTCGTCGGCCCCGGCGAGGCCTGCGACGACGGCAACGCCAACGACGCCGACGCCTGCACGAACAGCTGCGCCCTGGCGAGCTGCGGCGACGGGGCAGTGCAGGAGGGCGAGGAGTGCGACGACGGCAACGACGTCAACACCGACGCCTGCCTCGACACCTGCCTGAGCGCCGCCTGCGGCGACAGCGTGATCCAGGAGGGCGTCGAGGACTGCGACGACGGCAACGCCGACAACACCGACGACTGCACCGAGCTGTGCGCCGCGCCGACCTGCAGCGACGGCATCGTCAGCGGCGCCGAGAGCGACGTCGACTGCGGCGGCGACGGCTGCGACCCCTGCGACCTCGGCAAGGCCTGCGGCGGCGACGACGACTGCGCCCAGGGGAGCTGCATCGCCGACACCTGCACCCTGGCGGCGACCTGCGCCGAGATCCTCGACCTCGACGCCGAGGCGGCCAGCGGCGTCTACGTCATCGACCCCGACGGCGACGGCGGCGTCGACCCTTTCCCTGTCTCTTGCGACATGGACACCGACGGCGGCGGCTGGACCCTCGTCTTCCACGTCTTCGAGATGGGCGGCACCCCCAACGGCCTCAAGGAGGCCGACTTCATCACCGTCTTCGACCACAACCTCTTCACCGACGAGAGCTGGCGCTACGACAACCTCACGAAGACGCTCTCCGCCGGCATGGGCGACGGCCTCGTGCTCCTCGTCGATCAGGGGGCCATCGACATCGACCTCTTCGCCGGCGCCTGGGACGACGTGCGCATGGCCTGCTCCCTCGGCAACAACGACGCCAGCGAGCAGAACTTCGCCCAGGTCAACGGCTACGCGACGACCAACGCGAGCACCAAGCTCCACGGCGCGACGGCCAACGGCACCTCCTACAGCGTCGACGCCGGCCTCCAGTCCTTCAACCAGGCGACGATCTGGCACGACAACGAGACGACGAGCGGCAACAGCGGCCACTACCTCTGCGACTACACCAATTCCGGGAGCCCCGCCGCGCAGTTCGGCTTCTGCTACACCGACCACCTCAACAACCCCAACCAGCTCGACTACGGCGACTCGATCGTCTCGATCGCCTTCGGCTCGAGCTACGGCGCCGACGGCTGGAGCGTCGGCTTCACGGCGGAGTGCGGCGACATGGGCGCGACCGCCCAGCAGAACTCCGGGACCTACGCGATCTGGATCCGCTGACGACCGCAGGCGCGCGCGGCCCCGCCGTCGTCGAGCCCGACGACGGCAGTGGCCGCCCCCTCCCCCTCTACTCGATCACCCGGACGACGCTGCTCGCCGAGTGGCCGAAGCGCTCCGGCGTGTACATGCCTTCGGCGTGGATCGGCGGGAGCTGGAACTCGCCGATCGTCGTCGCCTTGGCGAGGTAGGAGTAGGTGTAGATCCCGGCCGGCAGGCGGTCGGCGAAGAGGAGGAGGCGATCGTCGCGGAGCTCCGTGTGATCCCAGCTCCACCACGGGTACCACCAGTCGAAGCGGCCGCGCGGGGTGACGACGCCGGGGGCGCCGTAGTCGTAGCCGTAGTCGCGGCCGCCCCCGTAGCTGCCGCCGACGTCCTGGATCGTCGTCTGAAAGCGCTGGTTTTGCCCCTCGAGCCCCGCGGGGAGCGGGTCGTCGACGACGACATAGGTCGCGCGGTCGCGGGCGACGAGGGTGAGGTTGACCTTCACCAGGGCGCCGGCCTTGATCTCCCAGGAGCCGTCGCCCTGGTGGCGGACGGCGCTCGGATCGGGCTCGCCGCCGCCCTGGGCGACGGCCTCGTAGGTCCGGTAGACGACGAAGCCCTGCGACTCCGCCTTCATCTTGAGGTCGGCGGGGGCGTAGCGCAGGCCGATCCGGTAGTAGAGCTTGCCCGGGCCGTCCTTGGCGAGGGTGAGGAGCTCCTCGGGCGACTCCAGGAGGCGGCGCATCGGCACGTGCTGCTCGGTCACCGCCATCGACCGCCCGCGGAACTCCTGGCTGCCGGCGAAGCGATCGCCGAGGAAGATCTTCGCGGCGAAGTCGGGCTCGACCTTCTCGACGGTCCTGAAGTAGCGGTTGGCGGCGAGGAGCGCCCAGGCGTTGGCGTGGGTCGTCGCCCAGCGGCCGCCCTCCCGCGGGTCGCGCTCGGCCATGATCCCCGCCATCACCTTGGGCAGCAGGGCCTCGTCCGGGGTGACCTCGAGGAGCGCCATGAGGGCGACGGCGTCGCTCTGGACGCTCGAGTGCATGAGCATGCGCAGGCCATCCGCGAGGCCCTCGCCCTTGCCCTCGACGAAGTGGGCGATCTTGGCGTCCTCGGTCGCGCGCGCCAGGAAGTCGGCCTTGAGGCGGTCGACGATCGCCGTCCGCTTGTAGCGCTGGGCCGCCGAGAGCATCCATGCCTGGGCGTAGAGCGGGAGGTCGGCGCGGTGCGACCAGACGCGGTCGAAGTGCTCGGCGCCCTTGCCCTCGCGGCTGAGCAGCCACAGCGCGAACGACCGGCTCGTCCAGTCGTAATAGCGGCCCCACGGGGTCTCGTCGCCGCGGGCGACGTAGCTGCTCAGGTAGTCGAGGGCGCGCTCGAGGGCGCGGGGCTCGACCTCGAAGCCGGCCTCCTTGCCCTCGATCAGCGCGAAGGTCACCCAGGCGCTGACGTAGGGCCAGCTGCGCGCCGGCGTGTCCCACAGGCGGAAGCCGCCGTCGTGGTTTTGGCGGCCGAGGAGGCGGGCGATGCCGGCGTCGCTGATCGACTTGCGCCGGGCCTCGCCGGCGCCGTCGGTGATCCCGAAGCCCTCGAGGATCGGCCCGAGGACGAAGATCGGCAGGAGGCGGCTCGCGGTCTGCTCGGAGCACTCGTAGTCGTAGTCGAGGAGGAAGCGGGTCGCGTCCTCGAGGCCGGCGAGCGCCGTCGACGACAGGCTGAGCTCGAGGCCGCCGAAGCCCGGCAGCGCGTCGAGGGGCGCCTTGATCAGCTGGGCGACGCTCGAGTCCGTGACGCCGTAGGTGGCGAAGGCCTGGCGGGTCGCCGGCACCTGGATCGGGAAGGTCACCTCGGTGGCGTCGCGGCCCCCCGGCGACAGCGCGGCGAACTGGACGCGGGCGCGGCCGACGTCCTCGGCGCTCATCGGGAAGCGGACCTCGCGCGACTCGCCGGCGGGGATCTGCACGGTCTGGCGATCGACGCCGGCGATCGTGACGCCGAGCGCCCGCGCGCCGACCTCGATCGCCTGATCGGCGCCGGTCTGGTTGTCGACCATCACCGCGGCCTCGAAGCGATCGCCGAAGTTGGCGAAGCGCGGCAGGCTCGGGCGGATCATGATCGGCTTGCGCACGCGCACCCGCGTGTCGGCCGAGCCGAAGCGATCGGCGACCTCGGGATCGACGGCGACCGCCATGATCCGGAAGGCCGTGAGGTTCTCGGGCATCGGGATCTCGACGACCGCCTCGCCGCCCTTGTCGGTCCGGATCTCGGGGTTGAAGTAGGCGGTCGTGGCGAAGAGGGTGCGCAGCGAGACCTCGCTCTGGTTGTTGGCCTCGGTCTTGAGGCCGAGCTTGCCCGAGACCGGCTGCATCGGCGCGCTCGAGGCCTTCTTCTCGGCGGCGCGGTCCTTGTTCTTGTCGTAGTCGCGGGCGAGCGCGACCGGCTTGGCCGGCGACGCGCCGGGGAGCGCGTAGCCGGAGCTGCGCTCGGACGCGTCCTCCTCGTCCGCCTCGGGCATCGGCTCGTCGGGCGTCGGCGGCCGGTCTTGGCCGTCGTCCCCGGCGAGGTCCTGGCGGCGCAGGAGGTAGCTGCGCAGGTCGAAGACCCGCGCCCCCGCGCCGCGCTTGCGGTGGAAGAACTCGAGCGGGTTCGGGGTCTGGAAGTCCATCAGCGAGAGCACGCCCTCGTCGACGACCATCACCGCGACCGCGGCCGCGATCGCGTCGCCGTCGCGGGTCTTGGTGCGCAGGCGCAGGCGCAGCGTCTCCTTGGGCGCGAGCTCCTCGCGATCCGGCGCGAGCTCGACGACGACCTTCTTGTTCGCCCGCGAGATCTCGAGCTCGACCGCGCCGAAGGCGTGGGCCGGGCGCCCGAGGTCCTGGCCGGGCGGCGCCCCGGGGACGTCGACGCGGCCGCGATCGACGATCGCCGCGACGTGGACGTTAGGGATCATGCTCTCGGTGAGCGCGACCTCGACGGTCGCGCTGCCGCCCTTGATCTCCAAGGGGCGGGTCTCGGCGATCCCGTCGCGCTCGATCACGAGGAGGCCGCGGGCGGCGTCGAAGGGCGCGCGGACCAGGAGCGTCGCGGTGTCGCCGGGCTCGTAGCTGCGCTTGTCGGGGACGAGATCGACGCGCCGCTGATCCTCGACGGAGACCGTCGAGTCGGCGCCGTAGACGTAGAAGGTCCGCCGGCTCTCGCTCGTCCGCCCGGACTCGTCGCGGACGGTCGCGCGCAGGCTGTAGCTCCCGGCCTTGCCGAGCTCGAGCTCGCACGACGCCGGCGCGGCCCCGGAGATCGGCGAGCAGCTCCCGGCGTTGACCTCCTCGGTCGTGTACTCGTAGACCCAGCGGCCGTTCTTCTCGACGGCGCGCCGGCGGGTCTCGGAGCGGACGAGGCCGAGGGTGATCGGCACCTCGGCGACCCGCTTGCCGTCGAGGTCGACGACGACCGCCTCGACCTTGGCGCGCTCGCCCTCGCGGTAGACGTTGCGATCGCTGCGGACGCCGACGTAGCGGAGCGCCGGGTGGACGACGAAGCTGCCGCGGCCGGCGATCGCCTGGCGGTTCTGGTCGGTGACCGAGGCCTCGAGGGTGTAGGTCGCGGCCCGCGCGGGGGCGTCGGGATCGCCGGCGGGCGCCGAGCCCTTGGGCGCGTGGAGGTCGCGCTCGATCGCCTTGACCGCGTGCTCGACGGTGAAGACGCCGCGCGGATCGAGCTCGCCGTCGCCCTCGGCGACGAGGATCCCGGCGCCGCTCCCCGGCCGCCCGTCGAATCCCCAGCGCCACCAGCCGTCCCAGCCCTCGCCGAAGGTGAAGCCGGCGTTCTCCGAGCCCGGCGGCGTGAAGCCGCTGACCTCGCGGCGGACGGTGTAGCGGACCTCGCCGCCGACGAGCGGCGCGCCGTGGAGGTAGGCGCCGCGGATCTCGGCCTTGAGGGTGTCGCCGAAGACCAGCGGCGAGGCCTCGAGGCGCTCGACCGCGACCTCGAACTCGGGGGCGCGGTAGGTCTCGACGGCGAAGCTGTGCGGGAACGACTGCGCGCTGCCGAACCACCCGCCCGAGACCTCGAGGTTGAACCAGTAGTCACCGAGGTCGGCGCCCTCGGGCAGCTCGACGTCGACCGAGAAGGTGCCGAAGGCCGAGACCTTGGTCTCGCCCTCGGCGATCTGGTGGCCGCGCGGGCCGTGGACCGCGTACTTCGCCGAGAAGCCCGTGCGCCAGAGATCGACGCCGCCGGTCGGCCCGGAGTCCTCGCGGCGGAGCACGCCGCTGAGGTGGACCGTCTCGCCGGGCTTGTAGGGCTCGCGATCGGTGAAGAAGAACGCCCGCGGCTCGTTCGCCGCCGACGAGCCCCACCAGGTGCCGCTGACGTCGCTGTCGAGCGGGAGGTAGGCGACGTCGTCGCCGCTGCGCGCGTAGAGGTAGCTGCCGCCGTCGACCCCGGCGCCGTAGCGGAGCTGCGCGAGGCCGGCCGCGTCGGTGCGGCCGCGCCACAGCGGCGTCGAACTCGACCGCGTGCGCAGCTCGAGCTCGACGCCCGATCGCGGCGCGCCGCTGTCGACGCTGGTGACCAGGACGGTGCCGCTGTCGCGATCGAGCGCCGCCGTCACGCCGAGGTCGCTGACGGCGACGAAGCGGCTGAGGCCGAGGCGCTGCTTGTAGCCCCAGCGCTCGAACTGGCTGGTCCGCGCGGTGAGGAAGAGCACCTTCCCCGGCTCGAGGTGACCGCTGAGGTCGAGGTCGAGGCGCGCCGGCAGCTTGCGCGACGACGCGGCGTCGAGGAGGTCGGCGCCGGAGGGCGACGGCACGTCGCTCGGCCAGCCGTCCTCGACGTCGTACCAGCGGTTGCTGAGGAACTTGCTGAGCTCGTCCTCGGCGAGCGCCCGCGTCCGCACCTCGACGCTGTCGACCCCGGCGACCTCGAGGGGGAGCGTCCGCCCGGCGCTGCGCTCGATGACCGCGAGATCGCGGGTACTGTCGACGACCTGGAGGCGCGGGTCGTAGGCCGTGGTCTTCAGCGTCCCCTTGTAGGCGGCGGTCATCTCCTGGCCGTGGATGTCCTTGAGACCAGGCTTGACCTCGACGGTGTAGGTGGTCTCGCCGATGAACTTGCCGGAGAGGTAGAGCCCGTAGCCGGCGCTGACCTCGAGCCCCTCGACCTCGGGGGTGACGGTGACCAGCGCGCCCGTGTCCGCGGCGTTGCCCTGGAGCGGGGTCGTCGTCGCCAGGCGGATCGTGTAGGTCGGCGAGCAGCCCTGCGGCTGACAGTCGGGGCCGGTGATCTTCAGCGGCGGGTAGGTCGAGAAGCTGTGGACTTGGGCCTTGGTCTGCAGCGGCCCCTCGCCGAGCGCGCCGCCGGGGATCTTGACGCTGTAGGTCGTGTTCGGCTTGAGGCGCTCCTTCGGCCGGAGCACGACCACGCGGTTCGCGTCGACGCCGCGGGTGTAGCCGGCCGCCGCGCCCTCGAGCGAGCCCCAGCCGCTCTCGCTGACCGGCACCAGGGGGACGACCTGGCCGCCGCCGCGGAGCTCGAGGCCGGCGAGGAGCTCGTCGCGGCGCACCGCCTGGTTGAAGTGGAGGACGATCGGCGTGTCGAGGAGGGCGTCGCTCGAGCCAGGCGGGGGGAACGACGAGACCAGCTCGAGGGTCGGCGTCGAGAAGCCGAACTTCACCTCCTTGGCGAGCTCGCCCCCGAGCACCGAGGTCGTCCCCTTGGGGATCGTCACGGTGTAGGCCGTCGAGAACGGGAAGCGGCCGTCGGCCTCGTAGGCGAGCGCCTCGGTGCCGAGCCAGCGGATCTTCCCGGGCGGCGCCGGCTCGACGACGATCGGCACCTCCTCGGCGCGGAGCTGGTCGACCGAGGCGAGCGGGACCATCGGCTGGTTGA
>JAGQIT010000794.1 GCA_020431135.1 Myxococcales bacterium
ATAAGGGCATCCAGGACTACCTCTTTGAGAAGCTCGCTACGGCCGACGACGAGACCAAGGACATCCTCCTGCGCTGGACCACCGTCCGGCCCCGCGAGCACTTCGTCCAGGACGGGCCAGCCGAAAGCGAGCAGGGCGGCGCCGACGAGCAGGGCTGAGGACCCTTCGCAGGTGACGGCGGGCGGGCCTCTCTCGCGGATCCCCGCGCCGTTGTGACCGCGCGTACTCGCATTCACGGCCCCCCAACGGCGGATCCGACTTGCTCGCGCCGCCGCTCCCGTGGTCTCTTGCGGTCGTGCCTGGCGACTCCCCCGACGCGACCGCGCTAGCGACCGCCGGCGCGCGGACGCTGCGGATCCCCACCGGGCCCGCCGACCGCTACTTCGACTACTGCCTCCAGCCCTACGCGCCGCGCTGCGATCCCCGAGACAAGCTGCGCGGCGAGTCGCTGCTGTGGTCGAGCCTCGACGTCGCGGGCGTGCCCGTCCGCGACGATCGCCCCTTTCACGCCGTCCAGCGGATCGCCGGCCGCGACATGACCGTCTTCGGCGTCAAGCAGCAGGAGGACGGCGCCCTCTCGTGGGAGCTCTACTTCTACGACCCCGACCGCGAGGATCCGCGGGTCACCGCCGCCAACCTCCGCCGCGAACTCCTAGGAGAACTCGAGATCGTCCCCGAGGTCGCCGACTCGATCGGCTACTTCATGGTGAGCTTCGAGCTCGACGCCGCCGCCCTCGCCCGCCGCCGCGTCGACGAGCTCGACGTCTACCTGCCGATGCACGGGCACCAGGGCGGCTTCTCCTACAAGTTCACGGCGACCGGCCGCGACTTCCGCAACACCTACCGCTTCCACGACCCGCGGGCGGAGATCGACGCGATCGTCCATCAGCTGGGGCGCAGCGTCTTCGTCGACATGGCCCGCACGGACCTCGCCGAGGTGCTCCTGCCCGAGCTGCTCGACTGCGCGAAGATCTGCGTCGCCCGCAAGCGCCTCGCCGACGCGATCTATTATTCGGGGATCACCGTCGGCCAGCTCCTGTGGTTCCTCCGCCGCTTCGCCTATCCGGCGGCGATCGTCGACTTCGTGGAGAGACAGCGCGGCGACCTCGAGCACCTGCGCTTCGACGTAGGCATCGATCACTGCACCGGAGCCGACGGGCGCCTCGTCGTGCCGAAGACCAGCTACTACTCGACCCTCTAGCGGCGACGGGCTGCTAGACTCAAGGGCCGTCGTGCCCGCCCCTGCCCCTTCGATCGCCGCCTGGCGACGCCTCGATCCGGACGTGCCGTATGACGAGGACGGCGACGCGATCGATCTAGCGGTCGGCGTCATCGTCGAGCTCCACGGCGACGAGCCGGCGCTGCACGATCGCGCGGTCGGGCGGCCAGGCGCCTTCGCCCGCCTCGAGGCCGTGATCGCGAAGCTTCGTGCGGCGGGTCGCCTGCCGGCGCTCGCCTGCGAGGCCTCGATCCGCGCCGACAACCTCGACGCACTTCCGCGGATCGTCGGCGTCGCAAAGCGGCTCGGCGCGGAGCGCTGCACCTTCATCGCGCCGGTCACCGAAGCAGCGCAGATGGCCCCGCTGGACGCGACGATCCCGGCGGTCCGCGAAGCCCTCACGCGCTGCCGTGAACTCGACATCGATGGCCACGTCCGTCACCAGCCGGCGTGTCTCCTCGGCGGCGACGCGGAGGCCCTCGAGGCGACGCGGGACGCCAGCGATCCGCCGGCGTTCGCCTGCCTCTTCGCCAGCCGCTGCGAGCTGAGCGAGCGCTGCGCGGGCCTCCCGACCGCCTACATCCACCGCTTCGGCTGGGAACCCCATCGGCTCCAGCCGGTCTTGCGCGACTCTCCCTGGCCCCGCGATGACGGCTCGCCCGAGGCCTTCGCCGCCTGGCTGGCGCTCCTCGGTCCGGCCGCCAGCCGCGTGACCGCGGTGGAGCTCGACCGCCTCGCGGCCCGCTACCGCGTCGACCTCGGCCGCGGGCGCTCGCTCGTCCTCGAGCTGACGCCGCGCACACAGGACAGGCCGGCCCTCGCCCGCAGCCGCTCCTTCGACATCCGCTACACGAAGGCGACGGGCCTCGGCGGGCCGGGGCTCGCGCGGGTCGTCGAGACGATCGCCGCGGCGATCGTCGCCCGCGACGACGGCTCCCTCGACCTCGATCCGCGGCGCGTTCTCCCGCCCTTGCCGCCCGCGTAGCCTCTCATCGCGCCGTCGCGCTCCACGACGACGGGTCCTCGACCCAGACCTCGCGGCGGCCTCCAGCCCTGCCACCACTCGCGTCGGGTCAGCTCCCCGCGCGCCGTCCGAGCTGCGGCTCGACCGAGCTGCGCGACGGCGTCGCAGCCACCGAGCCGCGCCCGTCGGTGCCCCGCGCCGTCCCGCCGCGAACACACAGCTGCGGCCGAGCGCCCGCGGAGCGCTCGCAGACGGCGTCGCGCGACCCTCCGTCGTGTACACTCGCAACAGCGTGGAGAACCCGCGACATCGCCCGGTCGACAGCGCCGCGGGGCCCGGCGCCTCGGCGGGCGAGCCCCACTTCGACCTCGCCTTCGCGCCCTATCGACCGCTGCGACCGACAGCAGGAAAAGTCCGCGGCGACGCGCTGCTGTGGACAGCGCTCGACGCCGCCGGCGAGCGCGAGCGCTGGGAGCCGCTCTTGCGGGCGATCCAGCGCGGCGTCGGCCGGGGGCGGACGATCTGGGGGGCCTCACGCGGCGACGCCGGGACGACGTGGCGCCTGCGCTTGGCGAACCCCAAGCGTGAACACCTCATCGACTCCCTGCGGACGGCGCTCGAGCCCTGGCTGACGATCGCCCCGGGGCTCGCGGACGACGGCGCCTACGACGTGCTGGGGATCGACCTCAACACGGCGGTCGCCACCAACCGCAGCGTCGCCTCGGTGAAGCACCACGTCCGCGGCGCGCAGCCGCGCACGCTCACGGTCTGGGAGGTCGACAGCGCCGGCCGCCGGCGCGTCGACGAGGTCCTCATCGTCGAGGCCAAGCGCGAGATCAACGTCGCCCTCCCGCGGATCAAGGCGAGCCGCGTCGTCGACTTCGCCGGCGACCGCAGCCGCCTCGGGCGCGCGCTGATCCCCGAGCTCTTCGCCTGCCGCCACGTCCACGTCTGCCGCCGCGACGACGTCGACGCCCTCGTCTATTCGGGGATCAACGTCGACCACCTCCTGTGGTTCCTCGCGCGCTTCGCCTTCCCGCCGGCGCTCGTCGACTTCGCCCGCGGCGAGCGCGAGCGCCTCGACCACCTGCTCTTCGACGTCGAGGTCGCCTACCGCCAGTCCGGCGCGGCGATCGTCTACCCGGAGACCACCCTCTACGGGGCGCTCTGATGGAGAGCTACAAGGGCCGCTTCGAGCCGACGCGCTTCGAGGACCTGACGGTCACCGTCGACTTCCACTGCAACAGCGCGTGCCGCTTCTGCATCGTCCAGGAGGGCATGAACTACT
>JAGQIT010000795.1 GCA_020431135.1 Myxococcales bacterium
TCGAGCTCGACGTCCTCGCCGACGCCTTCGACCAGCTCCGCTGGCAGGGCGCGCCGCTGTGGCGCGCGGTCGAGCGCCCGCCGGTGGTCGCCGAAGGGGCGCCCGACGACGACAGCGACGGCCCGGAGAACCTGCAGATGCGCCTGGTGGTGGCCTTCGCCGCCGACCTCCCCGAGCCGCGGGCGCTGACCATCGGCGACGCGCCGATCGCCCGCGCGAGCCCGCAGAGCGGGCCCACCGGGGCGCCCTCGTTCGCGCCGAACTAGCGCGGCGGGCTCAGTCCGGCGCCTTGGTGATCCCGACCGCGAGCAGCGGCCGTGAGGCGTCCCAATACGAGCTGACGATCGAGTAGCGCCCGGCCTCGAGCTCCACCTCGTGATCGGGGAGAACGACCTGCGGGACGTTCAACCACGGGCAGCCGCCGCAGCGGGTGAGCACGGAGCCGACCCCGCTGTCGCTGGCGTCGGCGATCCGATAGCGCCCCGTCTCGGGGATCGTCAGGGTGGCCGCGAACTCGGCGCTGAAGAGGGTCCCCTGGCCGCCGGCGACGTCCTCGTCGGAGCAGTGGAGCGTGCGGACCGCGACCCAGACGTCGTCGCGCCAGGGGATCTCCGGCGCCTCGCACGACGGCGGCAGCGGGATCGGCAGGGCGTCCTCGGGGCACTCGTCGTTGTTCAGGAAGTCGTCGACCGCGGCGTCGAGCTCCAGGCCGTAGATGTCGCGGAAGCGCCGACGAAAGCGCCCCGCGGTCCCGAGGTAGCCGTTCTCCCGATAGAGCTCCCAGAAGCGCTCGGGGCCGTGACGACCGAGGAGGTAGCTGACGAAGTGACCCGCGACCTCGTAGTTCATCTCGCCGTGGCGCTTGCCGATGAAGGGCCGCGGATCCACGCGCTCGCTGCGATCGCGGACGAGGAGGTTGAGGCCGCCGTTCTCCTCGAAGGCCGTCGCCAGCCCCTCGAGGAGGAGGACGTTGACGTCGTAGACCTCCTGCTGGCTGATCATGTGGACGACCTCGTGGAAGAGGTAGGGCAGCTTCCCGTAGGACTTCGAGCCCCACGCCCAGCCGCCGGCGTCGTCGAAGTAGAAGGGGGACTCCGCCTCGTAGCTCTCGGCGTCGAGCCAGGTGAAGGTCATGTGCTCGAAGTCGTCGGGATCGAGGCCGAGCTGCGCGGCGACGGAGACGATCCCGCGGTCGTAGGCCGCGACCGTGCCGGCGCAGAGCTGGAAGCTCGCCTCGTGGTGGACGTCGATGCGCTCGCCCTCGACGGCGACGATCTCGAGCTCAGGATCGCCGCAGGCCGCGGCGGCGACGATGAGCAGGCCGGCGCGACGCGGGCTCATGTCGGGTCTCCGCTCGTGACGAGGAAGAGCGCCCCGCGGGCGACCTCGATCATGTCGCCGACGCCGTCGTGGTCGACGTCGCCGCAGTAGACCGTGTCCCCGCGCAGCCGCCCGACGCTGACGAAGGTGCTGCTGACCGCCGCCATCAGCAGGCCGCCGCCGATCAACTGGTTGAGCATGAGGTCGGGGCGCCCGTCGCCGGTGCAGTCGCCGACGCCGACGAGCTTGCGCGCGCCGACCTCCCCGACCCGCGCCGGCGCGCCGATCGTCCGCTCGTAGATCAGGCGGCGCTCGAGCGCCCCGCCGCGGACGACCGCGAGCTCGCCGGGGCCGACGATCGCCGCCGAGTCGCCCGCGAAGCCGACCGCGGAGAAGCGGCGCCCGCCCTCGTTCCACAGGAGGTGGAGGTCGCCCTCGCCGGCGCCGTCGAGGAGGAGCTCAGGGAGGCCGTCGCCGTCGAGATCGCCGACTCGGAGGGCGACGTTGTCGCCCTCCGACGCGAAGAAGCGCTGGCGGTCGGCGAGCCCGGCCGCGAAGATCGGCGCCAGCTCTGAGAAGGCGAGCGGCTCCCCGGGCAGGCCGAAGGCGGCGTTGATCGTGAAGGTTTCGTCGACGAGGCTCGGGAGCGCGACGGCGACGAGATCGAGGCGACCGTCGCCGTCGAGATCGACGCTGTCGACGGGCCCGTAGTCGCGGTACCCGGCCCCGTAGACCTCGACGGCGGGCGTCCAGCCGCCGTCGTCTCCGCGGCGCAGCGCGAGGAGGCGCCCCCTCGCGCTGACGATGACCTCGTCCTCGCCGTCGCCGTCGAGGTCGCGGGCCGCCGCCCCGCGCGGCTCGGGCTCCGGCAGCGGCCAGGAGTCCATGCGGCGCAGGCCGTCGCTCCCCCAGGCCGTCGTCAGCATCCCCTCGGTGACCATCGCTACGTCGACCTCGCCGTCGCCGTCGAAGTCGCCGAAGGCCTCCGCTGCGTAGGGCGGCGCGCGATAGCGCGGGAGCTCGACGCGCGGGCCGACGGCCGGGAGAACGACGTCGCGGATCGCGAAGCGCTGGAGCCCCGAGAACGGAGAGGCGTCCACGACGAGGTCGCTGCGCCCGTCGGCGCCCGGGGGGGCGACGGCGGCGAAGTCAGGCGCGGCGATCGAGAAGCGCTGGGGCTCGATCGCCAGGCCCCCGGCTTCGCCGCGGAGCACCGTCACGAGCCCCGAGAAGGGCCCCGTCTCTTCGAAGTAGAGGAGGTCCAGGAGGCCGTCGCCGTCGAGGTCCGCGAGCTCGGGGCGGCTGCCGCTGGAATTGGAGACCGCGAGCCCCCGCTCCGCGTCGGCGAAGACGACGCTCTGGATCATGGTCGGCGCGCCGCTGTCGAGGTCGCTGAAGACCCCGAAGCCGCGCTCGGCGATCACGACGGCCTCCGCTCGCTCGTCGCCGTCGAGGTCGCCGACCGCGAGGTCCGCGATCAGGAAGCCGCCGTGCGCGTCGAAGGGCAGCTCGACGAAGCTCAGCTCCGGCCCGGGGACGAAGCCGTCGCCCTCGCGCAGGTAGACGCGGCTGTCGAAGGCGAAGTAGAGGTAGCGCTCGTAGAAGACGAGGTCGCCGTCGCCGTCGCCGTCGATGTCCGCGCCGTAGGCTCGCTGACCGCCATACGGGAACTCCTCGACCTCGACGAGCTCCTCCGCGTCATCGAGCGCGAGAACCCGGATAGTGTTGTCGTGGGTGGGGATGACGATCCGCGGCGACTCACCCGAGACGACGACCGGCGCCCAGCTGCGGTCGACCGCGAGCGGCGGGCGGACGTCGAACTCGCCGCCGCCGCGGCCGAGCGCGACCTCGACGGCATCGCGGCTGTACGCGAGCACGTCGACGAGCCCGTCGCCGTTGACGTCGACGACGTCTAGATCCCCGGGGCAGGTCGTCATCAGCGGCCCGGGCGGCTCCTGGACGAAGCCGTCGGCGGTCCCGCGGATGATCCGCAGCGCGCACGACAGGTCCCGCTTCAGGACATCGGCGAGCCCGTCGCCGTCGACGTCGGCGACCGCCAGCGGCGTGCTCCCCGAGATCTCGGTCGACGCCACGTTGACCGGCTGGAGGCCGCGCTGGAGGGTGAGCGGCGCGACGAAGCCGTAGCCGCCGAGGAGCTCGGGCGTGAGCACCCCGAGGGGGTCCTTCCCGTCGATGACCCAGTTCGCGCGGGCGACCTGGGCGCCTGCGTCGTCGCCGATCAGCGTCCGGAGGACATGCTCGCGGATCTCAGACCCCCAGCGGCCCTCCTGCGGGGCGATGATCGACCACAGGCCGCTCGACGCCTGGCCGGCCGCGACGACGCCCCGCGCGGACTCGCCGATGCCCCGCTCCAACGCCACCGGCGCGACGAAGCCCCCGCCGCCGTCGCCCATCGCCCGCCATAGGCCGCCGGTGATCCGCGAGCGACCGACGGCGTCGACCACCCCGTCGCCGTCGAGATCCGCGAGCGCGAGCTCCTGCGGGGCCGCCGGGACGGGCCACGAGCCGGCGAGCGTGAGGCCGCCGGCGCCGTCGCCATGCAGCGTGACGAGGGCCTCCCCCTCGACGTCGACGGCCGCGACGTCGAGATCCCCGTCGCCGTCGAGGTCCGCGAGGCGGAGGTCGTGGAGAACACCGCCGACCTCGACGTCGAGCGGATCCTCCTCGGGCTCCGCGACGACGACGACCGCCGGACCGCAGGCGACGACGACCTCTGAGCGCCCGTCGCCGTCGAGGTCCCCCGCGGCCAGCGCCCGGATCCTGCCGCCGCGGCCGATCTCGAGCGGCTCGAGCTCCTCGAAGGAGCCGTCGCCGCCGCCGCGGAGGCGGAGGATCTCGACGCTCTCCGTCGCTAGGACGAGGTCGTCGACGCCGTCGCCGTCGAGCTCCGCGACGGCGATCCGCGTCGGCGTCCGCGACAGCGGGATCTGCCGGCTGCGCCCGTCCTCCTCGACGAGGACGAGGACGCGATCGTTGCGCGAGAGGAGCGCGTACTCGAGAACGCCGTCGCCGTCCGCGTCGATGCGGACGCCGTCGACGACGGAGACCTCGAGATCGAGGCTGCGCGAGTAGTTGCCGCAGAGGTCGCCGAGCTGCTCGGGGCAGGCCGCCTGCGGCTCACCGCAGGCTACAGCGGCGACGACGACAGCAGCCGCGAGCACGGACCCGGGCCCGTACCTGAGTCCAGCTCCGCGACGCACCGTATGCTGTCCCGACGGCCCGCTCCCCCGCACGGGCGAATCGTAGCAGCGAGGCCAGAGCGGCGCCTGACGTGCCCGGCCCGCGCGGCGGCGCGGCGACGCGTCGATGACGGATCCACCATGGGTGCGCCTACCCCCGATTTTGCTCGTCGACGCCGACGCGCGCCGCACATGAGCCGTGGAGCGCCCGCTACCGGACAGGTCGCCAACGAGCCATCACGTACGAGCTGGGGAAAAGACCAACGACCTCAGCGCCCGAGCCGGACAAACAGCCGCCCGCGAACACTGGCGCGCAGAGGGCGTACGTCGAGCCGCAGGGTTGATTGCCCTAGGAGCCGATCCCGGCAGCGAGATGTGGCTACGCGCGGCGGTCAAACTGCCGCGCCGTCGGGCGACGCCTGCCCGCCCGCGATCCGCGGCAGGGGTCGGCGATCTGCTGCTACTCTGGGCGACGATGCTCCGCATCCTCACCTTCGTCGCGATCCTCGTCCTCGGGATCGTCGCCGTCACCGGCTACCTCGTCGTCCTCCCGTGGGTCTCGCTCCCCGACGAGGCGCCGGCCGAGATCGACGCCCGCTGGGCCGAGGTCGAGGCCTGGGGCGCGGCGACACCGGGGTCCGCCGGCCCGCTCGACGCGCTGAAGGCGGCCCTGACGAGCGTCGCCCGCTCCTCGGTCGACCCGCGCGAGGTCGACGGCCCCGCGCTCGACGGGGGCGACCTCGACGAGGACGCACGCGATGCCGTCGCCCACCTGATCGCCTGGCACGCCGGCGGCGGCGGCCTCGGGCCGGATCCCTGCGTCACCGAGGCCGACGGGATCAAGCCGGCGATCGACATCATCGGCGCGCTCCGCCTCGCCAAGGTCGCGATCGCCAGCGCCGACGGCCCCGACGACCCGGCGCTCCTCGCCGCGCTCCACCTCGGCGAGGCGCTCCGCGGGCGCGGCGGGGCGCTCTTCGGCATCGTCGGCGTCACCGTGACCGACGCCGTCCGCGTCCGCGCCGAGGACCGCGGCTGGCCGGTGACCCCGGCGCTGCGGGCCAGCGCCCCGAAGCTCGCCGAGTTCTTCCCGATCGTCGCCCGCGACGCGACCTGCACCCTGCGGATGGCCGAGCTCGCCGTCGACGAGGGCGAGGTCAGCGACGCAGCGGGCTGGCGCGGCCTCCTCCAGCGCCGGGTCGGCATGGAGCGCGAGATCACGATGCTCAAGTGGTACGAGGGCCGCCGCCTCGAGGCCGCCCACGCCGTCGCCGACGACCCCGTCGCCCTCGCCGCGGCGCTCGCCCAGCCGCCGCCGGAGCAGCTCCCGAACAGCCTGCTCATCCGGGCGATGGCCTTCGACATCAGCGGCAAGGTCGGCAGCTTCGCCGAGATGGTCGAGAGGTACGACGCGTTCGTCCGCTGAGCGCTCGTCGCTTCGCGGCGGCTGACCTCGCCGGCCACCTCATTCGCGCAGGCCCCTCGCTCATGCGCATGACGACGGCGAAGCCGACCGCGTCCGGCCGTCGTGGAGTCTCGACGCTCGCGCTCGATCTGCGCGCGGCTCCGGACCGCGACGCGTCCGCCAATGATATGACATGACCTTTCGGTCATTCACTAGTCGATGGGACGGCCATCGGCGATCGCCCGCGCAGGGATCAATTCCGGCAGCGTCTCGGCGGTGTAGCCGAGGCGCTCGGCGAGGAGCGCCCGGGCGCCCTCGGGCTCGAAGGCGCCGCTGGCCAGCATCAGATCGACGAGGTTGTCGCTGCGCAGCGCCCCCTGGATGTCGAGGTGGGGCGCGTCGCCGCCGTCGAGGGCGATCGTCGCGGCGTCGACGATCAGCGGGCCGAGGCCGCGCAGCTCGAGGGAGAGCTCCGCCGGCGCGCTACGGCCGCCCTCGCGCGCGAAGAGGCTCGGCGAAGCGACGGCGCCGCTCTCATCGACTGCGGCGAGAACCAGCGCCGGCGCCCCCTCGTCGTCGACGCCGAGGCCGACGACCAGGCCCGGGAGGAGCCCGCTGACGACCTCCGCGGCCGCCGGCGCGGCGATTCGCAGGGACCCCCGCGGGAAGCTGACGCGACGCTCGACGACGACGACCTCGCCCTCGGCCGCGCGCTCGCCCGCGACGCCGCCCTCCTCGACCGCGGCGCTCGCCCGCCAGGTGTAGCGCCCGGAGGCGGCGTAGCGGTGCGGCTCGAGGGCGTCGCTGCGCTCGCCGTCGCCCCAGCGGATCGTGATCTCCTGCGGCGCCTCGCCGCCGACCTCGAGGGTGAAGGGCTCGCCCGCCGCGACGATCGCCGCGGACGCGGCCAACCACCGCGGATCGCCGTCGACGAGCGCCGCGAGCTGGGCGTCGGGGCGCTCCCAGTAGAAGAGGCGGTGGGTCCGCGAGAGCACGCGGAAGGGGTACACCGTGCGGTTCGGGCGGGCGTCGGCGGTGCCGCGCTCGTCGCCGGCGATCGTCAGCGCCGGCGGGTAGCGGTAGTCGGCCTCGCGCCGGCGGATCAT
>JAGQIT010000796.1 GCA_020431135.1 Myxococcales bacterium
CGCTGGCCGTCGCGGCGAGGCGCAGCGCGGCGAGGTCGGCCTCGCCGTCGACGACCTCGGCGATCCGCCCCCAGTCGAGGAGCCAGACGGCGCCGCCCTCCGGCGTAGCGACCGCTGCGAGCGCGTGGTGGCCGTCGCCGAGGGGGGACAGGCCGCGGAGCGTGACGCCCTCGGGCGCGGCCAAGGGCGCGTCGCGGGCGAGGGTGAGCACGTCACCTGGCGCTTGGACCAGGGAGAAGTGAGCGCCGACGACGAGCGCGTAGGCGCCGAGGTGGAGCCATGTTCGTCGGCTGATCCGCGGGCTCCGCGTGCGGCGGTTCGGCATCGGCGCGGGCGATCCTAGCAGGAGGCGGCGTCGCGCGGCGGCTCATCGCAGCTTTTGCGGACAGCGGTCGCGCTGTCAGGGGCTGCTCGACGTCGATCCTGCGGTCGCGGAGGTCGGCTGTCCTCGCTTCGGCTAGACGCGGTGACGGCCCGCGACCGTCGTCGACACGCCGCGAACGCAGGGCGCGCTACGGCCAACGGCGGCGCCGACCGACGAGCGCGAGGAGGAGGACGAGGAGCGCGGGCGCGGGCGCGGAGCCCTCGCCCTGCAGCGCACAGCGGCCGCCCTCCGCGGTCTTCGCCGCGCCGTCCTCCGGGGTCGCTGTCGGGGAGTCGGAGGCGGGCTTCGCCGTGGCGGCCGGCGCCGCGGCATCTGGGGGCGCCGGCGCGGGGTCGACGGGCGCGGGGTCGGCTGCGGCGAGATCCTGCAGCGAGGGCGCAGGTTCGCCGCCGCAGTACATCGCGTAGGACCAGCCCTGGCAGCGCAGCTCCTGACCGGCGGCGAGCGCCTGCTTGTGGCAGTCCGGATCCTTGAACTCCGGCGAGGTGCAGCGGCGGCAGCTCGCGTCGAGCTCGGCGGACTCGCACGGGTCGACGTAGTCCGCCGGCGGGGCGACGTCCGCCCGCGCCGCGGCGACGGGGAGGAGGAGCGCGCTCACGACGACGACGGAGCTGCGGATCACGGGGTGCACCGGTCGAGTATGCCAAGGCGGCCGCGTCGGCACCAAGGCGCTCAGGGGCCCCCGTCGTGAGCGGACGGCGGCGCGGCGGCGTCGTGCGGGCGCCTGCGCGGGCGCTCGGGCCTGGTACCCTCCTCGGCCATGAGCGAGCGCGACAAGCCCTGGAGCCGCACCCTCCCCGCGAACGTCCCCGGCCCCGGCGGCTGGGACACGATCGTCATCGGCTCCGGGATGGGGGGCATGACCGCGGCGGCGATCCTCGCCAAGCTCGGCCAGCGCGTCCTCGTTCTCGAGCAGCACTACGTCGCCGGCGGCTTCACCCACGAGTTCAAGCGCCCCGGCTACCACTGGGACGTCGGCGTCCACGCGGTCGGCGAGGTCACCGAGCACAGCCTCCCGGGGCGCCTCCTCGCCCACCTCACCGGCGGCGGCCTCGAGTGGGCGTCGCTCGGCCCGGTCTACGACGCCTTTGACTTCCCCGACGGCGTCCGCATCGACTTCCCCGACAACCGCCGGCAGTTCCGCGAGAACCTCGTCGACGCCTTCCCGGCCGAGGCCGACGCGATCGATCGCTACCTCCAGCGCGTCCGCGAGGTCGCCGGGGCGATGCGCTACTACTACCTCGGCCGCCTCTTCCCGACGCGAAGCGGCGGCCTCGTCGAGCGGGCCTTCGCCGGCGCCGCCCGCCAGGCCTTCCTCGAGCGCACGCGCCCGGTCCTCGACAGCATCACCACCGACGAGCGCCTCAAGACCGTCCTCGCCGCGCAGTGGGGCTACCACGGGGCGCCGCCGAGCCGGGCCTCGTTCGCGATCCAGGCGCTCGTCACCAAGCACTTCATGCACGGCGGCTACTATCCGGTCGGCGGCTCGGCGCGGATCGCTGTGGAGCTCCTCAAGGTCGTCGCCGACGCCGGCGGCTGGACGCGGATCCGCGCGGACGTCCGTGAGATCATGATCGAGGGCGGCAAGGCGATCGGCGTGCGCATGGTCGACGGCGAGGAGATCCGCGCCAAGCGGGTGATCAGCGCGGCGGGGGCCCTGACGACGATCAACCGCCTCCTCCCGGTGAGCGCCACCGGCGGGCGCTGGGTCGACGCGATCCGCGAGCTGAGGCCGGCGCCGGCCCACGTCTGCCTCTACCTCGGCTTCAAGGGGGACATCCGCGCCGCCGGTGCGGGCTCGGCCAACCGCTGGTTCTACAACGCCTGGGACACCGAGGCGGAGGCCTGGGACATCGGCGGCGACGCGGACAAGCCCCTCCCCGCGGCGCCGATCCTCTACTGCTCCTTCCCCTCGCTCAAGGATCCGACCTACGACCCGGGCCCCGAGCAGCGGCACACCGGCGAGGTCGTCACCTTCGTCCCGTGGGAGCGCTTCGCCGCCTGGCAGGGGACCCGCTGGCGGCGCCGCGGCGACGACTACGACGCCCTGAAGAAGCGCCTCGCCGACGGCCTCCTCGAGCAGTTCCTCAGGCGGATGCCGGGGCTGCGCGACCACCTCGACTTCGTCGAGCTGTCGACGCCGCTGTCGACCGATCACTTCGTCCGCCCGGCGCGGGGCTCGATCTACGGCCTCGAGCCGACGCCCGAGCGCTTCGCCAACCCCTACCTGCGCCCGCGGACGCCGATCTCAGGCCTCTTCATGGCCGGCTCCGACGTCGCCACGGTCGGCGTGATCGGGGCGATGATGGGGGGCGTCCTCGCGGCCGCGGCCGCCGAGCCCCGTCACGCGCTCGGCCTCCTCCGCGGCCTCGGCCGCGGCTGAGCGGCGCGCGTCGTCTGTTTATGTAGGCAGGTCGCGCCGAGGCGGGCACGCCCCGATCGACGCGCTGCAACCGGTCGCTCCGCGGCCGAGCGCGTGTCAGAGCTCCCCGTCTCGGGCGGCCCTCGCCGCCGTCGCCTGTTCGTTTGGACAGGCGGTGTCCGCGGCGCCCGCTAGAGGTCGGCGCAGTCGAGGTCGATGGGGTAGCAGGCGCCGTCGCAGGCGTGCTCCGCCGCCCGGCACGAGAGCGTCAGCGTGACGGCGACGCGATCGCTCTCGCCGTCGTTGTCCTCGACGATGACCAGGAGCTCGCGCGCCGTCGGGAAGTCGAAGTAGATCGGCTGCTGCTCGTTGAGCTGGCCCCAGTCGATCACGTACTCGAAGACGCCGTCGCTGACCTCGGCGAAGGCGCCGAACCAGTAGCCGCCGTCGGCGCTGTAGAGGTGGGCGCCGACGAGGTCATCGAGGCCGTTGTCGTCGTTGATCGTCAGGTTGATCCGCGACGTCTGGCTGCTGAGGAGGTTCGTCCGGCTCACACGGACGGACGTGATCGTCGGCGCAGCGACGCAGCCGGCGAAGAGGACCGCGGGGGCGAGGGCGAGGAGGGCGCGAGACTTCATGCGGGACGGAGGCTCGCACGTCGCGAATGCGCAGTAAACGGCGGTTTATCGCGCATCGACGCGCTCGCGTCGACCGTCGCTGTCCACTCTTGTGGAATCGCGCGCGCCACCCCGACACATGTTCCGACAAAGGAACATGTTGAAACAGACATGTGGGATGTAGACGCCGCTGTCGGTGTCGGAGGCGGCCGTGCGCGGGCGCGACATCGCCGCGCGCGCAGCTCGTGACGGGGAGCGGCCTAGCCCTCGCTGAAGGCGATGATCGAGCCTGCGGCCGCGGTCAGCGCGGGCCCGTAGTCGCTGTCGCAGATCGAGTAGGTCGTCCGCTCGCCGCCCGCGAAGTCCTCGGCGAGAACGCGCTCGCGCATCGACGGCACCGCCTTGCCGGTGAGGTTGCTCGCGCAGGCCGGGTCGACGCCGAAGTCGTCGACGAACTCCGGGTCGTCGTTGAAGGTGAAGGGGATCGCCGCGCCGTCGACGTACCCAGAGGGCACGCCGGCGATCACCCGCACCTCGACCTTGCCGGCGCTCTTCGCCGCGGCGATCTCGGTGAGCAGGCCGCTGTAGCGCGACAGCGGGTGGAGGGCGGCGTCCGCCTCCGAGCCGGCGGCGCCGCCGTTGGCCGAGCGATCCTCGGGGGCGCAGCTCGAGCCCTCGCAGCCGACGCCCGCGCGCCAGCACACGGCGCTCGTCGGGATCGGATCGTCGGGGTCGTTCCACAGCGCCTTGTTGTCGATGAAGATCGACTGGTCGGCGTAGGAGCAGTCGGTCTCGTCGGTGACGATGAGGACGAGGAGCGAGGCGTCGTCGCGGAGGAAGCCGTAGCTCGCCTCGCCGGGGGTCGCGGCCCGCGACAGCGCCTTGTGCATCGCCTCGAGCGGCGACTCGAAGCCGCAGCCGGCGACGCCCTGCGGGAGGTAGCAGCGCAGCGCCTCCGCCGGGCTCATGCCCTCGACGTTCGAGTCGCCGGCGCCGCCCTCGATCCACGGGCGCGCCTTCGCCTGGTCGTCGACGGCGGTCACGGTCGGCGTGATGGTGATGCTGTTGTCGGGGCTGGCGCAGTAGTCGGTGCAGGCGAAGGAGGCGTCGAGCGGCGGGTCGACGCCGGCGAAGGTGAACTCGCCGAGGGCGACGCGATCGACGCAGCTGCTGCGGACGAGCTCGCCGTTCGGCGGCGTAGTGTCGGCCTTGGGGCAGCGCGGGTTGCCGGCGTCCGTCGTCGTGATGCCGACGCGGTAGCTGATCCCGGCGTTGGCGAGGGGGTCGAGGAGGGCGCTGATGCTCTGGCTGAGGATCGCCTGCTCGTCCGACATCGAGCCCGAGTCGTCGATGACGAAGAGGATGTCGACGGCGTCCGAGGGCTGGGGCTCGATGGGGCCGGTCGTGCTCGTGCCGGTGTCGGTGTCGGTGCCGCTGGCGGTCGCGGCGGTCGCGGACGCGGTCGCCGAGGTCGGATCTCCGGACTCGGTGCCGGGGTTCGTCGGCGAGGTCGCCTCGGCCATGGTGTCGCCGTTGCCGAAGCCGCAGCCGGCGAGCGAGAGCGCGAGTCCGAGGAGGAGGCCGGGCGATCGATCCATGGCGGGGAGCGTGGATGGAAGGCGGGCTGAAATCAACGCTCAGGTTCGCGAGGACATGTCCTGTCTACTAGACAGCGCGGCTCCGCGCCCCGCCACGTGCGGCGATCAGATCTCCACGCGGACGCCGAAGAGCGGGAGGATCGGCATGCTCAGGCCGCCGGTCCGCCGGCGAAAGTCGACGGAGTAGAAGTAGGCCTCGGTGTTCTGCTGGTTGTAGACGTTGAGGACGTCGAGGTAGGCGCTGACGATCGTCCGCCGGAGCACCCAGCGCTTGTCGACGCGGACGTCGAGCTGGTGGAAGAGCGGGAAGCGGTCGCCGAGCGGCGCGCCGTAGATCGGGAAGAAGGTCGCCCCCTCGCCGACGGCGGCGACGACGGGCGTGAAGGGGAGCCCCGAGCTCAGGCGGAAGCGACCGCCGAGCTGCCAGCCGCGCGGGAGGCGGGCGCTGAGAACGGCGACGAGGTTGTGGCGCTGATCGTAGGGGCTCGGGCCGTAGCGCACCGAGCCGTCGGACTGGGGCATGTCGCGGCGGCCCCACATCAGCGTGTAGGCGACCCAGCCGTAGATCCGCCGGGTGAGGCGCTTGCGGACGATGAACTCGCCGCCGTAGGCGAGCTCGGCGGCGGTCCTGTAGAGGTCGGGGCGGTAGGGATCGCGGAGGTCGCGGACGAAGGCGTGGCCCTCGAGCTCGACCTCGTGGTCGAGGCGGAGCGTCGCGCCGGCGGTCGCCTGGAGGGCGCGCAGGGGGCGGAGCGCCAGCTCTCGGACGAAGAGGCTCGGGTCGAAGTTCAGGCGGATCTGATCGGGGAGGACGAGCTGGCCGTAGGCCGTAGAGCTCTGGCCGTCGAAGCCGAAGAGGCGGCCGCCCGCGCGGAGCTGGCCGATCCACGGCTGCGTGTAGCTGCCGAGCGCCGCGACGAGCGTCCAGCGCTCGCCGAGCTCCTGGCGGAGGCGCAGGCGCGGGTCGACGGCGAAGGCGTCGATCCCCTCGGCGACGAAGGCGGAGAAGCGGGTGCCGGCGGCGATCGTCGCCCCGCGCCGGCGGTAGGTCGCCTCGGCGTAGAGCCCGAGGTAGGCGTGGTTGAGGGTCGTCGTGTTCGAGGTCGCGGCGCTGCCGAAGACCTGGGGGTTTGGCGAGTCGCTGTCGACCTCGCCGGTCTGGCGGCCGATGTCCGCGTCGGCGCCGAGCGTGATCGTGAGGGCGTCCGTGAGGTGGTGGTCGAGCTGCGCCCGCCAGGTCGAGACGAGCGCGCGGCGGGGCTCGGGCTCGGGGATCATGCTGTTGTCGCTGAAGACGACCCGGTTGGTGTCGAAGCGCAGCGCCGGCGTGAGGAG
>JAGQIT010000797.1 GCA_020431135.1 Myxococcales bacterium
CCTTCGCCCGCTACGAGCGCGGCGAGGACGAGGTGTGGATGACCCAGGCGCCGTGGCGCGACGCCGATCTCCTCGCCGACGGCTCGGCGAGCGGCGAGGCCAAGGTCAAGCGCACCGCCGACGTCCTGCGCATGCTCGCGCGGATGGGCTGGCGCGCCGACGACGACCGCGTCGCCCGCGGGATGCGCTGGCTCGAGAACCACGCCCAGCGCGACCTCGGCCGCGACGGCGTCGAGACCCTCGCCGCCCTCGGCCGCTGCGTCGCCGAACTCTGCGGCGCCGACAGCCCGCTGCGCCAGCAGGTCGAGCGTCACCTCCGCGGCCGCCAGCTCGAGGACGGCTCGTTCGGGGGGATCGTCGCCACGGCCCTCGCCCTCGACGCGCTCGTCGCCCTCGAGGCCAAGCCATGCGTCCAGGCGATCCGCGCCGCCCGCCGGCTCGTCGCCGCGATCGAGGGCGGCGACCCGGGAGAGCTGCCGGGGGCGACGGTCGCCGGCCACGGCCTGAGCCCGACCGCCTACGACCCGTCGGCCGGCGTCCGCGAGGCGGCGATCGCCCTCCGGGCCTTCGCCGACAGCGGCGGCGTTCTCTGATCCCTAGCGGACAACCTGTTCAATAAGACATGTGGAGCGGACGATGACCAAGCCCAGCGAGCGCGAGCACTTTGACGTCGTGATCATCGGCGCCGGGATGGCCGGCTGCGCCGCCGCCCAGGCGCTCGCCGTCGCCGATCGCGACCGCGCCCGGCGGATCCTGATCATCGACCGCCACCGCGGGGTGTCGCCGCGCTTCGCCGGCGAGTTCATCCACCCGCGCGGCGCCCAGATCCTCGAGGACCTCGGCTTCTACGGCCCGCTCAAGGAGGCCGGGGCGGTCGACGTCGACGGCTTCACGGTGCTCGAGCGCGCCGACGGCCGCTGCGTCGAGCTCCCCTACGACGAGATCCCCAAGACCCGCCCCTACGGCCTCGCCGTCCACCACAAGACGCTGGTCCGGGTGATGCGCGCGGTGATCGGCGAGCGCCCGCAGGTCGAGCTGCGCGAGGGCTGCATCCTCAAGGAGGTCCTGCGCGGCCGCGACGGCTCTGTCCGCGGCGCCGTCATCGACAGCGGCGACGGCCCGCGCGAGGTCACCTGCGACCTGCTGGTCGGCGCCGACGGCAAGGCGAGCGCGGTCCGCAAGCAGATCGGCCTCCGCGACGAGCGCCAGACGATCGGCTTCACCGTCGGCATCGAGCTCCGCGACGCCGCGGTCGCGGCCACGACCTATGCCAACGTGATCCTCGGCGCCTGGGGGCCGGTGCTCGTCTACCCGATCGCCCGCGAGGAGGACGGCTCGCTCCTCTTCCGCATGACGATGGACCTCCCGCACTCGCTGCCGGCGAAGGGGGCCCGCCTCGTCGACTTCCTCTTCGACGCGTTCATCCCCTTCCTCCCCGGCGAGCTCGCGGAGCAGGCGGCGGCGGCGATCCTCGCCCGCAAGGGGCACCTCGAGATGGCGCCGACGGTGAACCTGCCGGCGCCGCGGGCCGTGTTCCCGGGGCTCGCGCTCGTCGGCGACGCGGCCGGCTGCTCGCACCCGATCACCGC
>JAGQIT010000798.1 GCA_020431135.1 Myxococcales bacterium
CCAGCGAGGTGCTTGTGGCGGATCGTGAGCACGGGGATGACCCGCTCTTGCGGGCTGTTGCCGCCGTGGACGAAGTCGCGGTCCTTGGCGACCTCGAAGACATCGAGGCCGCGAGGGAGGATCAGGGCCTCGTCGGCGCCCTCGTAGCCGAGGCTGCGCAGGGTCAGGGCGAGGCGGAGTTCGTCGACGGTCGGGGACGGGTAGAGCGCGTGGCGAGCGGTGGCGTCGTAGGTCTTGCCGAAGTCGAGGACATCCCCGTGGTCGCCAGGGCGGCGGAGGAGGAAGCCGTGGTCGGAGGTGATGACGAAGCGGCGGACGTCGGCGGCGCGGAGCAGCTCCCAGGCCTTGTGGAGTTCGCGCAGCTCTTGGGCGAAGACGAGGGGGCCGTGGCCGTTCTCGCCGGCCTTGTCGATCGCCTCGCTGTGGACGACGACCAGCTGCGCGTGGGTGATCTTGGTCTTGAGCGAGCCGGGGTCATCGCCGAGCTCGCTGCGTGGGATCCACTTCACCCCCCGGGCAGCGCGCTTGTAGGACTTCTCGCGGCTCGCGCGGGTGTTCAGGGTGATCCCGTCGGTCTCAAAGCCTTGGAAGCGGCGGCGCTTCTTGTCGAGCTTGGGGCGTAGGCGGCCGGTCGCGCTCGCGCCCGCGCCGACGTGGGCGAGGGCGTTCATGCCGACGGCCGTGATCGTCGGCAGCTCCGCCAGGCGCGGGGCGAGGTGGACGCTCGTCGCGGCGTGCTGGCCGATCAGCTCGATGAGCTGCTGGGCCATCTCGTAGCGCATGGCGTCGACCAAGAAGAGGGCGACCTTGTCGTCCTCGTCGAGCATCGGCTTGACGACCTCGACGAACACGGTGCGCTGCTGCATGTCCGGGCTGGGCAGCGCGCCTGCGCGCTCGCACAGGGTGCTCCAATCCTGGGCGCCGGCCTCGGCCCACTGCCGCCAGCGGGCGCGGGCCGTGCCCAAGGCCCCGCGCACGAGCTTGGTGTGCGGCAGGTCGACGAGGGCGCTGGCGGCTTGCTGCTCGAGCTCGCGGTGGAGCCCGTCGATGGGGGCGCCGATCTCGGCGTAGCGCTGCGTGGCCTCGGCGAGGCTCTGCGTGTCGGCGAACGAGAGGGGGGACGCCTCGATGGCCTGGCCGAGGCTCGCCGCGGTCGAGATGAGCCGCCAGGCCTTGCGCCGGTTGGGGTCGACGCTGAGCCACACGCTCTTGCCGTCGAGGCGCTGCTGGGCCCACTCGGCGGCCTGCGACCAGCGCTGCTCGCGGACGGCGCGGAGCGCCGCCTGGAGGAGTCGGTCCTCCTCGAAGCGGAAGGTGTCGATGCGCCCGAGTTCCTCTGGCTTGCCCTCGTCGCGCTCGTCCTCGAGCCGGTCCTCGAAGTCGTCGGCGACCCCGGTGTAGAAGTCGCGCGCCGAGGCCCGCAGTCGCTCGGCGGTCTCCCGGCAAGCGGCGACCAGCGGGCTAGCGAGCTCTTCGGCGGCGTTCAGCACGGGGGCCTTGAGCGCGCGCTTGCGGCCTCGGCTGCGGTCGAGGTCGTGGACATACTCGACGCTCATCGCCCATTGGGCGGCGAGGTCCGCGTAGCGCGCGGTCTGAGTTCGTACCCAGGCGCGACGCTCGGCCGAGGGCCACGCGGTGGGCAGGCCCAGACGCGCGCCGAAGTAGTGGTCGAGTGCCGAGCCCGAATGCTCGCCGAGTTCACGGACCACGGCGCGGTTCTCGTTCAGGGCCTGGATCAGGGCGGCCGGCTCGAAGCCGCGGAGCACGAGCCGCGCCGTGTCGTCGGCCATCGCCATGCGCTCGTCCATCCAGGCGTCGGCCGCCTCCAGGGTCAGCGCCTCGGCGCCGTCCTCCTCGTGGGCGCGGAGGAATTCGTCGACCTCGTCCGCCGTCACTCGGCCGGCGGCGGCCTCGTGGATCAGCGTGGTCAGGGCCTTGCGGTACTGGTAGCCGGACTCGTTGAGCTCCAGCAGGGGCGTGTCCTTGATCCCGTCTTGGTTGACCCCGGGCACGTGGACGATCAGCGGCTTTGGGTCGACCCCGTCGGTCAGCGGCGCGAGCTCCTGCATGAGCTGGAGGTAGCTGCCGCGGTAGGCGAGGAGCGGCGCCCCCAGGTCGAGGCGCTCGTCGGGCTCTGCGAGCAGCTCGTCGACGAGCGCGG
>JAGQIT010000799.1 GCA_020431135.1 Myxococcales bacterium
CGTCGAAGCCGTGGGTGAGCTCGTGGCCCATCACCACCCCGATCGCGCCGAAGTTCATGGCCATCGGGTAGTCCTTGTCGAAGAAGGGCGCCTGGAGGATCCCGGCCGGGAACCACATCTCGTTGCGCGTGCCGCTGTAGGACGCGTTGACCACCGGCGGGCCCGCGCGCCACTCGTCGCGGTCGACCGGCTTGCCGACCTTGGCCGCGTGGTAGTCGTAGTCGAAGCGCTCCGAGGCGAGGACGTTGGCGAAGTAGCCGCCCTCGACCGCGAGGCCGCTGTAGTCGCGCCACTTGTTCGGGTAGCCGACCTTGTTGTGGATCGCCCGGACCTTCTCCATCGCGCGCGCGCGGGTGTCGTCGTCCATCCACGTCAGCTTGGGGAGGTTGGCCTCGAAGGCGTCCTCGATCCGCTGGATGAGATCGAGGGCGATCGTCTTCGACTCGCCGGCGAAGGCGCGCTCGACGTAGAGCTTGCCGAGCGGGTGGGCGAAGGCGCTGTCGGTGGCGCTGGTGCAGCGCTTCCACCGGGCCTCGATCTCCTTCTGGCCGCGCAGCGTCTTGCCGTAGAAGTTGAAGTTCTCGGCGACGAGGTCGGCCGACAGGTGGTCGGCGTGGCTGGTCAGGGCGTGCCAGCGCAGGTAGTTCTTCAGGGTCTCGGGCTTGGCCTTGGCGATCACCTTGGCGGCGGCCTTGAGGTAGTCGACCGACTCGACGGTGATCTGGCTGATCTCCGGGTGGCCGGTCGCCTCGGCGAAGAGCGGCCAGTGGAGGCCGGGGACCGCCTCCTCGATGCCGGCGCGGTCGATCTTGTTGTAGGTCTTGTCGGGGTCGCGGCGCTCGACCCGGGTGAGCTGGGCGCCGGCGAGCTGCTTCTCGAAGGCGACGACGTCCTTGGCGATCGCCGCGGCCTCGTCGGCGCTGCGGCCGATCAAGGTGAACATCGCGGCGACGTGGGCCTCGTAGGCCGCGAGGATGTCGGCCCGCTTGGCGTCGAAGTAGTAGTCGCGGTCGGGGAGGCCGAGGCCGGCCTGGACGAGGTGGGCGATGTTGAGCGTGGGGTTCTTGTCGTCGGGGGCGACGTAGAAGGCGAAGAGCGGGTAGACGCCCTTGGGGTGGAGGGCGCCGACGACCTTCATGAAGCCCGCGGCGTCGCCGAGCTCGTCGATCATGGCGAAGAGGGGATCGAGGGGCGCGGCCTTGGCCGCGTCGATCGCCGCCTCGTCCATGCACGCGGCGTAGAACTGGCCGAGCTTCGCCTGCTCGGGGTCGGCGCTCGGGGCCTTGGCGGCGCCCTCGAGGATCTCGCGCATCAGCGCCCGGTTGTTCTCGCGGAGCTCGCTGAACGAGCGCACCCAGCGGGCCTGATCGCCGGGCAGCGGCGTGCTCTTGATCCAGCCGCCGCAGGCGTAGCGGTAGAAGTCGTCGCAGGGGTCGGCGCTCGGATCCATCGCCGCCTTGACCTCGGCGGCGATCTCGGCCGGCGACTTGCTGGCGACCTCCGGGGTCGCGTCGGCCTCGGGCTTCACCGGCTCCTGCTTGGCCGGCTCGGCGTCGGTCTTGGCCGCGTCTTTTTGCGCGCCGGAGGTGCAGGCGGCGAGGAGGCTGAGGAAGGTGAGGAGAGCGAGGTGGCCGCGGCTCATACAAGATGGAGTGTCGCTAACGCGCTCTGGTTTCACGATCCCCGCGAAGCGGGCGCTGCGGGCGTCCGCGGCCCCGAGGAGCGGGCGCAGGGGCGCGCCTGTGACCGTTCTCGGGGTCGCGCGCGCTGGCTGTCCGAAGTGGGAGAGGATCCTCACCACATGGTCTCTCGAGGTCCCGCGTAAGAGCCCGGCCGGGCGCCGCCTAGGGAGTCGACGCAGCGCCGGCGCAGGTCCGGCGAGGACGACGATCATGATCAAGACACCGGCAACGCTCTCCACGCTCCTCACCCTCTGCCTCACGCTCCTCGGAGGCTGCGACGGCGACGCGCCGGAGGGCGCCGACGTCGACGTCCGCGCTGTCACGATCACCGACGGCTGGGACATCTACGGCCCGGTCTCGCTGCCCGACGTCAACTCCTGCGAGGACTACTGGAACGACCGCTGCGCCGGCCTGAGCGCGGCCCAGTGCAAGGTCGCCCACAACCGCTACACCTGCGCTGAGAGCGACCTCGGCGTCGAGATCCGCGACAACTTCTGGGCCGACGCGGCGGCGGTGGTGTGGGAGGGCGTCGACGTCGACGGCGGCTCAGCGGGCGGCGCTGCGGATCCGCACGGCGCCTGCGCTGGCCTCGGCGGCGACCCGGAGGCCTGCGAGCAGCTCGCGGAGCTCGCCGCGTTCGTCGTCGAGAACCTCGACGTTCTCGCCGACAGCGCGCCGGAGGGCGGCCTCGGGCGCCTCCGCGCCGGCGAGGGCGGCGTGACGATCGACGGCGCGCTCGACCTCGAGGGCGGCGACCTGGTCCTCGGGACCGCCGACGCCCTCGCCTGGGGTGCGCCGCTCCTGGGCAAGGCGGCGCTCGGCGGCGGCTATGTCTTCGAGGACGACGTGATCCTCGCGATCCGGCCGAACGGGACGATCAGCCTGTCGACCGGCGCGCTGGCGATCCTGGGGAGGGCGAGCGGGAGCTGCTGCGAGGAGTCCTCGGAGGAGCCGGTCCTCCAGCACGAGCTCATCCTCCCGGTCTACTAGGCGCGGCTCGACGCGCG
>JAGQIT010000800.1 GCA_020431135.1 Myxococcales bacterium
ACGCGAGCGCGAGCGCCTCGGGCTCGGCGTCGGCGAGCGACGGCGGCGACGAGGCGCCGGCGGGGATCCTCGACCTGAGCGCGTGGAAGCTGACCCTGCCGCTCGAGGATCCCGACGACGCCGGCTCGCCGCTCGAGATCCGCCAGCCCGAGCTCGCGACCTACAGCGCGCCGCCCTACTTCGAGGCGCTCGAGGGCGGCCGCGTGCGCTTCCGCGCCCACGTCGGCGGGGCGACGACCAGCGGCTCGGGCTACCCGCGCAGCGAGCTCCGCGAGATGCGGGCTGGCGGCGCCGAGAAGGCCGCCTGGTCGACGACCGAGGGGGCGCACACGATGACGATCACCCAGGCGATCACCCGCCTCCCGGAGGTCAAGCCGCACGTCGTCGCCGGGCAGATCCACGACGCGAGCGACGACGTGATCATGATCCGCCTCGAGGGCTCGCGCCTCTTCGTCGAGGGCGACGGCGACGAGCTCGGCGACCTCGATCCGGACTACGCGCTCGGGACCGAGTTCACCGTGCGGATCCACGCCGAGGGCGGGATGATCGACGTCTACTACGACGACCTCGACGCGCCGGCGGTCAGCGTCGCCGCCGACGCCAGCGGCTGCTACTTCAAGGCCGGCGTCTACACCCAGTCGAACCCCGACAAGGGCGACAGCCCCGACGCCTACGGGGAGGTCGAAGTGACGGCGCTGACGGTGGTGCACGCGGGCTAGGACAGCCTCCTCGCTCGCCGCGACGCTCGTGCATCGCGTCGGCAGCACGCGCGCTCGCTGAGGTGCGGTCGCCGGCTGGGCTCGCCGGCGAGCCGCGGGCCTCGGCGGCGCGACGCGACGCAAATTACGCGCCGCCGCGCGCTCTCCTGCCGCCTCCGCGGACCTCGTCAACGCCGGGCCCTCGCGCATACTCCCGGGGTTGACCGACTTCACTCCGATCGCGTCGACGCTCGGCGGCGTCTTCATCGGCTCTGCGGCGGCGCTCCTGCTCCTCACCAACGGGCGGATCTGCGGCGTCAGCGGGATCTGCGGCGGCCTCATCGAGGGCGACGTGGGCTGGCGCTGGCGGGCCGCCTTCGTCGCAGGGTTGATCCTCCCGGGGCTCGTCGTCAGCCGCCTGCGGCCTGAGCTCTTCGCGTGGGAGGTCGACCGCTCCTTCGCGACGCTGGTGATCGCGGGTCTCCTCGTCGGCTACGGCACGCGCCTCGGATCGGGGTGCACGAGCGGTCACGGGATCTGCGGGCTCTCGCGCGTCTCGCCGCGCTCGATCGTCGCCGCCTGCACCTTCTTCGCCGCGGCGATCGTCACCTACCTCCTGACGACCTACGTGCTCTTCCCCGGCGGTGGTCTGTGAAGAACGAGCGAATGCAGCCGGTCTGGGCCTTCGTGACCGGCGTGCTCTTCTCGATCGGCCTGATCGTCGGCGGCATGACCCAGCCGGCCAAGGTCCTGGCGCTGATGGACCTCCCCGGCGCCTGGGATCCGAGCCTGCCCTTCGTGATGCTCGGGGGGATCGCGGTCTACGCCCCGCTCCGCCTGCTGATGCGCCGCCTCCGTCGGTGCCCGACCTGCGATGTCTGCTGGCATGAGCCTGACAAGCGGCGGATCGACGCCCCGCTGATCGGCGGCGCGATCCTCTTCGGCGTCGGCTGGGGCCTCGCCGGCCTCTGCCCCGGGCCCGCGCTGGTGTCGCTCGGGACCCTCCGCGCGCCCGCGATCGTCTTCGTCGCGGCGATGATCGCGGGCATGCACCTCCTTCGACTACAGCGCTTGCGAGCGGTCAGGCGGCGGCCGGGCGGCTGAGGCCAGGCAGCGAGACGCGGGGTGCGAGGGCCGCGTCGGGCCCCCAGCCGGTGGAGTCTGTCGCCGCTCTCTTGCGGCGGGAGCCTAGCCGCCGACGGCCTCGGCCGGCTCGAGCGCGGCCCGCCACTCGGCGAGGGCGTTGAGCTGGTCGTCGGCGACGGGCTTGGAGCGGCGGAAGAGCGCCTCGGCCTGGTCGGCGAGCTCCTTGGCGCGCTCGGGCTCGCGGTCGTCGGCGACGAGCGCCTTGGCGAGGGCGAAGCGGGCGTCGCCCTCGAGCTCGGGATCCCAGCCGCCCTCGGGAGGAGTGAGGCGGAGGGCGCGCTCGAGCTCGAGGGTCGCCGCGGTCGCGCGGTCGCGGCTGAGGTGGGCCTCGCCGAGGCGGACGAGGGCGTCGAGGAGATCCTCGCTCGACTCGCCGTGGCGGGCCGCCAGCGTCGCCAGGGCGCCCTCGATGAGGCCCGCGGCGCGCTCGGGGTGGAGGTCGAAGAGGAGCGGGCCGAGGTCGAGGTCGACGCGGGCGACGGCGTCTGGGTCGTCGGCGGCGACGACGAGCGAGCGCGCCCGCTCGAGGGTGCGGATCGCCTCGTCGTCGCGCCCGAGCTTGGCCTGGATGGTGGCGAGGCCGACGAGCGGATCCTCGAGGGCGCGGCTGTCGGCGCCGTAGGTCGCCTCGGTGATCTCGAGGGCGCGGACGAAGGCGGCGAGCGCCGCGTCGAGCTCGCCGCGCTCCTCCTGGATCCGGCCGATGTTGAGGAGGGCGGTGGCGACCTTGGCGTGCTCGCGGCCGAGGTCGCGCTCCCAGATCTCGAGGGCGCGCTCGGTCGAGCTCAGGGCCCGGCGGAGGTCGCCGTTGGTGAAGTAGATGAGCCCGAGGTTGACGCGGACGGCGGCGGTCCACGGGTGATCGGGGCCGAGGCTCGCCTCCCAGATCGCGAGGGCGCGCTCCCACAGCTCGCGGGCCTCGTCGCGCTTGCCGACGGCCTGGCGCAGCGTGCCGATGTTGTTGAGGAGCTTGGCGACCTCGGGGTGCTGGGGGCCGACGGTGCTCTCGTGGAGGGCGAGGGCGGAGCGCCAGGCGGCCTCGGCGGCCTCGAAGTCGCCCTCGGAGCGGGCCAGGATCCCGCGCTGCGAGTTGAGGGTCGCGCTGCGGATCGCCCGGCCGGCGGCGGGCTGGCGCTCGAGGAGCATCTCGGCCCACTGAGCCCACAGGTGGCCCTCGCTCGGCCGCGCCTTGTCGACGCCGACGGCGACCACGAGGCGGATGGCGAGGTCGGCGGCGAGGGGCTCCTCGCCGGCGGCCTGGGCGAGGAAGAAGCCCTCGGTGAGGAGGCGGGCGGCGTCGTCGATGGCCTGCTCCTCGGCGAGGCGACCGGCGAGGAGGCGGGCGCGGGCCTGGAGCGGGCGCCAGCCGACCTCGTCGGCGCGCTCGACGAGGGTGTTGGCGCGGGCGCGGGCCTCGTCGACCTTGCCGACCCCCTCGAGGGCGCGGACGCGGGCGAGGCCCGAGCGGATCGCGTCGATCTCGTCGCGGGCGTCGGCGGGCGGCGGGATCCGCTGGCGCAGCCACGCCGGGTCGAGGCAGCGGTCGAGCGGCGACAGGCTGTAGGCGGCGGGCAGCGCCTGCTGGATCCGCGAGAGGTCCGCGCGCGAGAGCTCGAGGATCAGCGCCTCGAAGGACCACAGGCGATCCTCGAGGCAGGTGACGGCCTCGGCCGCGCGCTCCTCGGTCCAGACGTCGTCGATCTCGCGCTCGCAGGCGTTCACCGAGGCGGCGCGCCAGCGATCGGCGTAGCTCGAGAGGATCGGCAGGAGGCGGTCGAGCGAGCCGGGCGCGTAGTCGATGCCGCTGGCCTGCGCGGCGGTCCGGAGCTCGCCGACGATCGCCGGGCTCCAGACCGAATCGATCACCGCCGCCTTGGCCTCGCAGGCCGCGGCCTCGCGGCGCTCCTGCCAGCTCCCGAAGCCGAAGAGGCCGCCGATGATCGCCAGGGCGACGGTGACGACGGCGACGAGCGGCAGCCAGCGCAGGCGGCGGGAGCCGCTGCTCAGCGCGTGGAGGTAGTCGTCCATCGACTGCCAGCGCTCGTCCGGATCGGCCGCGAGCCCGCGGAGGAGGGCGGCGCGCAGGCGCCTCGGGACCGCGCGGCCGCGCTCGCCGTCGTCGGGGTTGCCGGCGAGGATCTTCTCGGTGAGCTCGCGGATGGTCTCGGCGCGGTAGGGGCGGACGCCGTAGACCGCCTCCCACAGCGCCACCGAGAACGCGAAGATGTCCGAACGGGCATCCGCCGTCGCGCCGATCAATTGCTCCGGCGGCATGTAGGCCGGGGTCCCGAGGATCGTCCCGGCGACGGTCATCGGCGCGTCGAGGACCCCGCCGGCGTTGGCGACCCGGATCACCGGGCGATCGCTGAGGCTCTCCTCGGCGAGGAGCGAGCGCTCGGCGCGGGCGAGGCCGAAGTCGAGGACGCGGACGCGGCCGTCGGCGCCGGCGATCGCGTTGTCAGGCTTGAAGTCGCGGTGGAGAACGCCGGCGGCGTGGGCGGCCGCGAGGCCGCGGCCGGCCTGGAGGTAGCGGTCGAGGATCATGCCGATCGGCCGCGGGCTCTCCTGGACCCAGCGGCGCAGCGTCTCGCCCTCGACGTACTCCATCGCCAGGTAGACCTGGCCGGCCTCTTCGCCGACCTCGTAGACGGTGACGACGTTGGGGTGCGAG
>JAGQIT010000801.1 GCA_020431135.1 Myxococcales bacterium
GTCGTCGGCCTCGAGGCGATCGAGGCGGCGGCCGTCGGGGAGGACGAGCTCGCCGCAGCGACCGCTGAAGTCGGCGCGCAGGGTCATCAGGACGGCGCTCCCCGCGGAGTCCGTGGCCAGCGCGTAGATGCCCGCCAACAGCCGGGCGCGCGCGTCGGCGTCGAGCGTCGTGAACATCTCCTCGGCCTGGTCGAGGACGTAGAGGAGCGGCCGCGCGGGCGGCGGGTCGTCATCGGCGTCGGGGCGAGCGACGTGGACCGCCGCGAAGTCGGGGGCGATACGCGGGAGCACGCCTGCGCGGACGAGCGATGACTTACCCGAGCCCGAGGCGCCAGAGACCAGGTAGATCCGCGGGGCGTCGGCGCGGCGCAGCGCGGCGAGCTCCTGGGCGGCCTCGGCGATCTCCGCGTCGCGCCCGAAGAGCAGGCGGCGGTGGCGGGCCTCGAAGACCTCGAGGCCGCGGAAGGGGCGGACGACGATCGGCCGGGTGTCGTCGCCGTCTTCGGCGCGGGCGTAGAGCTGGAGGCCGGCCCAGTCGAGGGGGGCGACCTCCTCGGCGAGGCGCTGGCGAGTCACGAGCAGGGCGCCCTCGAGGGAGCGCAGCTCGACCGCGAGGCCGCGATAGAGGGACTCGGCGAGGATCGTCGATCCGGCGATCGACAGCGGGTAGCGCGAGGCGACGACCGCCTGGATGCCGGCGCGGTGGAGCGCCTGGGCGACGCTCCCGAGGTGGTTTCCGGGGTCGCCGACGTCGCCGCCGTCACAGGCGGCGATGACGACGAGACGCAGGCTCGCCGCGAAGGGGGCGAGGAGCTGACGGAGGCGACCGGCGTCGACGACGTGCGGGCGGCCGTCGTCGCCGTCGAGAACCAGCCCGGAGGTCGCCCCCCGCCGCCCCCCGTGCGCGAGGAGGTGGAGGATCACGTAGGGCTCGCCGGCATCCGCGGCCGCCTTGAGGGCGCGGGCGAGGCTCGCCGCCGACGCGTGGCTGACGACGTCGGTCGCCGGGTCGCGGTCGAGGTGTCCCTCGAACCAGGAGCCCGTTAGCGCCTGGCCGTGCTCCGACGCCGGGACCGCGCCGCCAGCGGCCGACCAGGCGAAGAGCATCCGGCTGCCCTCGGGACGCGGCGACGGGCGCTCGGCGGCGGTCTCGGTCGCCGGCCACGCGTGGCGGAGGAGCACCCCCGGGAGTTCGCCGAGGTGCTGACCGGAGGCGCCGACCGTGAGCAGCTCCCAAGGTAGGGCGTAGAGCTCGGCGGCGTTCGAGCGCAGGGTGACGCGCACAGGTCGCCCGGCGGCGCTGGCGGTCAGGAGTTCTGACGCGAGCGCGGGCCAGCCAGCGGGGCGTAGGACCGCGGCGAGGCGCTCGCCGACACGCTGGACGACCGCGGGATCGGGGTCGGGCCCGCGCAGGGCGTCGAGATCGGCGAGGAGCTCTGCGGACCACGGAACGTCGACGCGGTCGAGTCCACCGCCTGGTGTGCGCAGGGTGTAGCCTTGCGGCGCGAACCGGAACGCGAAGGGATCCTCGGGCGCGTCGATACGAGCGAAGTCGAGGAGCAGCGTGAGGCCTTCGTCGCGCATTGTGTCGTAGGCCGCGTGATGCGTGAGCGCCCCGGTATCGCGCGCAAGCTCCCGCTTCGTTCGCCGACGTCCCATGATGCTACACGCTCGAGGGCGACCACTCGATCGAGATTGGTGGTTGGAGTCCGGGATCGTGAGGTCGTGGGCGAGTTGTCCGAGAGGTTGGCGGTTCTCCCATACGCGACGGGGCGTGGCAGGGCGCGCGAGAACGCGTCACCCCCGAACACGAGAGAGCGCTCGCGCAGGCTGAGCGGGCGATGCGACCGGATCCCGGTTGGTCGGCGCTGGCGATGCTGCTGGAGATCGCCCGTGCGGCGGCTGGCTAGACGCTGCCTGTCGACTTCGTGTCTCTCGCCCCTACGGCCACGGCAGCTCTATGGCTTCGGTCGGGCCGCTCCGCACAGCAGCTCGACGCTGACGCCGGCTGCCGCGGCGCCCTCCTGGGCTCTGCGGCCTATCGTCGGCGAGAGATCGAGGGCCAGGGCGCGGACGCCTCGACGGGCGAACTCGACGGCGTGGTCGGCCGGGCCGGCGGCGAGCTCGATCGCCGACCGCGGCGCCGTCCCTGTGAACTCGCGCCCACGCGGCGAGCCGCGCGACCTCGTCACGGACATCCCGGTAGGCAAAGGCTAGGGCGTAGAGTTCGGCCTGGTCGCCGTAGACGCGCTGCTCGGAGTTCACCACGCCCGTGACGCTGACACAGACGCCGCGACGCGACCAGGTCCGGCGCCTGCGATTCGTTGAGCGTTCCCTCTCGACAGCCGCCACGGCAGGAGTAGACTCCGCGCCAACGGGCGATGGCCCGTCACCATGACTACTGAGCGGCCCTCGTCGGGCACCCCTCTCCGTATCGCCGTCGTCCACAACCTCGACTTCTCCGAGGATGAGGAGGACGACCCTAGTAGCGGTGGCAAGGCGAACGCCGAGATCGTCGAGGTCGCCGCCTGTGTCGCCCAAGCCCTCCGCGCAGCGGGACACCGGCCGCTGACCCTCACAGTGCGCGACAGCCTCGATGGCCTGATCCCGGCGCTGCGCGCCAGCCGGGTCGACGTCGTCTTCAACCTGGTCGAGTCGCTCGGCGGCGAGTCCAGGCGCGAGCCGGAGCTGCCGGAGGCGCTGACGCGAGCCGGGATCCCCTACACCGGGAACTCGGCGACCGCGCTGACCCGCAGCTTCGACAAGCGCCAGGTCCGCGAGGCGCTCGCCGCCCACCGGATCCCGATCGCCCCGGGCTGCGTCGTCTCGACGGAGGCGGAGCTCGAGCGCGTCGCCGCGGCCGGCTTGCGCTATCCCCTCTTCGTCAAGCCGGCCCTCACGGACGGCTCGATCGGCGTGTCTCAAGCCTCGCGCGTCGCCTCTCTGGGGGAATTGCGCGCGCAGCTCGAGGCGCTCTGGGCCGCGCTCGGCGGGCCGGCGCTGGTTGAGGAGTACCTCCCCGGCCCCGAGATCAACGTCGCAATTTTCCCCGACGGCGAGGGGCGCACGCGGCTCGTGCCGACGCTCATCGACTTCTCCGACAACCCGGCCGATTGCCACCCGATCGTGACCTATGCCTGCAAGTGGGAGGAGGCGTCGCCGGAGTACTTCGCGCGCACCGTCCCGCTCGGCGACCGGGTGCCGGACGCGACGCGCCGCAACGCCCTGCGCGCCGCCGAGGCCGCCTTTCATGTGATCGGCGGCGACAGCTACGGTCGCGTCGACCTGCGCCTCGACGGCGCCGGTCGCCCCTGTGTCATGGACCTCAACCCCAACCCCGACCTCCACCCCGACGCAGGCTTCGTGCTCGCGCTGCGCGGCATCGATGTCCCCTATGTCCACCTCATCGACACCCTCATCCGTCGCGCCCTCACCCGCTCACGCCCTCATGCTTCGACCGCTCCTCGCTCGCGACCGCGGGCCGCTCGCTGCGCTCTTGCGGTCGGTTGACAGCTTCGGCGACGCCGACGTCGAGGTCGCCCTCGAGCTGATCGACGAGGTCATCGCGCGCGCCTCCGCGACCAGCTACCGCGTGTTGGTCGCGCTGGGCACCGAAGAGGACGAGCCGCTCCTCGGCTACGTGTGCTTCGGCGCGACGCCGATGACCGACACGACCTTCGACCTCTACTGGATCGCGGTCGATCCGCGCGCGCGCGGCCGCGGCGTGGCGGGGGTCCTCTGCGCGGCGCTCGAGCATCATGCGCGCGAGACCGGCGCGAAGAACATCCGCGTCGAGACCTCGAGCGAGGACGAGTACGCGGCGGCGACCCGCTTCTACCGGCGCCAGGGCTTCGATGAGTGCGGACGGATCCCCGACTTCTACCGGGTCGGGGAGGATCTCCTGACCTTCGTGAAGCGGGTGTGACGGGAGAGTCGAGCGTCTGTCGCTCGACTCTCGGCTCCGGCACGCGCGCCTCGAGGCGCCAGGTGCCCCGTCGCCGCGAGAACATACGGGACGTACACCGCGGCGCGCCTCATCCTCGGAGTCTCGGCCGAAGGGCGGTGCTACGGTCGTGAGCACCGATGAAGGAGCACCCGCCCACGCGCGCCTGCGCGGTGCTCGTGCTCCTCGTCGGCGGTAGCGGCCGCGCCGGCGAGGAGAAGTGCCGTTCGTAGGCCAGCGCTCGGTGGGTCACGAAGCGCAAGGTCGGGAAAGCGGTGCTGCTGAGCTCGCCGATCCGTCGGCTCCCGTAGCTACGACTGCGCGCCCTAGCGCTCGAACACGCGCAGCGGGAGCAAGTCGCTGTTCCACTTGATCACTGGGGACCGATCGACGCGCACGCAGGAGCCGGCGTAGCGCCCCGCCACCGAGAATGAACATAGCTGAACGTAGCGGTCGCTCACCCGCGGGAGGATGCAGAGCTGTTGCACGATCTGCTCCTGGGCCTCGAACCTCCCCGCGGTCTCCGTGAGGAGCTGGTCTCCCGCCTCGTAGAGCGCGATGTTGTCCCCCCAGCGCCCCACGATCGGCTTCACCACATACCCGGTGCTCCTCAGTCGATCGGTCACCTCCGACTGCGCCTCGAGGAGGTATGGGTAGTCGGGAAAGAGCTGCCAAAGCACGGGCAAAATCGCCTTGTTGCTGGGGATCAGCGTCCACATCGGCTCAAACACCCGGACGCTCGGACGGAGCAGCACGTCGGCGAGCCGGGGGCTGCCGGAGCTGCGGAGGCCGAGGTCGTCATCCTCGCACTCGCGCCGGATCTGATCGAGCGCGGTCTCCCACGCCCAGGTCTTCCAGACCCAGCGGATCGGCGTCCCTTCGAGATCGACGATGTCCCCCTGCGAGCCCCAGGAGAGGCCCTGAACGCCTAGGAGGGTCTTGGCCTCGAGGCCCGCGGTCTCGATCGCCTCGCGCATGTAGAGCGCGTGGTAGCTCTCCTCCGGGTGATCATCGCGCATGATGTGGATGACACCGTCGACCCCGCTCCGCGCCCAGGCGTCGACAAGCGCAGCGAAGAGCGAGCGGCCGGGGTCTTCGCCCTCCTCGACGCCGAAGTGCGCGGCCCACTTGCCCTGCACCTTGCCGCACTCCATATGGCAGGAGGCGGAGTCGCAATTGTACTCGTAGACCTTGACGCCCTCAGGGCCGACGCAGAAGTCGAAGCGCCCGGTTATCATCTCGTTTCTTCGGTTCGCCCACGACTGGCGTAGCCGCGGCCATAGGGCCTTCGGCAAGTTGAAGGGACGTAGCCGCTGCTCCTCCTGGAGCACCCAGTCGGTGGCGTGCATGAACAGCGCGTGGAGCTCGTTGGTGGCGCGCTTCAGCTCTCGTTCGAGTTCGGGGGAGATCGACAGATACCGGTGCTGGTCCTCATCTGGACGATCCACCATAGTGTGGCCCTCCATCAGCTCGACGTAGGCGGCCTCGTCGGGGTTCGCCTCGTTGAGCCAGGAGGACGCATCATCGTCGCGATGCACCGCCTCATGAGCGAGGATCTCGAACGCTCCTCGGCTCGCTGAGGCGACAGGCTGGGCAAATTGCTCGTCCTCGGTCTGAATGACCCAGCCGAGAATCGTCCCTTCCTTGGGGGGACAGCGCAGCCAGTGCCCGCCGTCGTAGGCGGTGCGCAAGCTGATCTCTCGTGAGTACGACCGACCCTTAGGCCATATCGTGTGATGGTAGTTCTGCTCCGCGATCCGCACCCGATCTTCGAAGACCTCGGTGATCACCGCGACGTGGCCCGTGTCCTCGAACTCCCCGCCCTCGCCCCAGATCAGGAGGCAGCCCGGCTCGGGCGGCCTCCGCGAGCCGTTGCGGAACGAACGGAGGGGGAGCCGTGCGCCAGCCGACGTGGTCACCGAGCGCAGGTTGAAGATCTCGTAGGCCATGGCCACTTCATCGAACACGAACTTGTGGTTGATGTAGAGCCAGCGCCGGGCGAACTCGACGCACTGCCACTTGTGGCCCATGTAGCGGCCGTCGACGACGCTGCGAAAGGCGTGGCGGTTGGGCAGCTGCCGCTCGTCGACGGTCGAATAGTTGGACGAGTAGACGGCGACGTCGCCGGGCGCAATCCCGAGAACCGCGCCGAAAGGTGCATCTTCAGAGGTGTTTGCAGTCATGGTCGGTGCCGCGTTCCGCGTAGTCTTGAGCGCGTCATTGTAGGGCTAACCGTTCCCGTCGGGCTGATGATCTGGGCCGCTCCTGCGAGCCGGGGCAACGCCCGTTCGGCGCTTGAGGAAGGCGGGGTACCTGAGCTCTCGCTCGGTCGACAGACGGTCAACGACGAGCGGGTCCGCGCGGGCGTCCTGTGGACGCTCTCGCTCGCGGTCCCCGTGGCGCGACGCCGAGCCGCGGGACGCGACGGGATGACCGCTGCTCCGCATCGCCGGCGCCGCAAGCACGTGACACGCACGTCGTCACCGGCACCCGGCACTAGCCATCGAAGATCGAGCGGATCTCGCAGCCGTCGTCGTTGTGATCGATCGGCGCGCACGGATGACGCGCGATCGCGTCGAGGGTCGCGGTCGACCAGCGCGTGACGTGGGTCGAGTCCTCGAGGTTGCAGGTGCAGTCCTCCTCGTCGCGGCACTCCCTGGAGGTGAGCGCGATCGTCCCCGAGGGGCGATGGGCCATCACCGCGTGGAGCGTGTTGACCTCGAAGACCGTGATCTCGCGCTCGTAGACCTTCACGCCGGGGAGGCGGACCACGACGCCTCCGGACATCGCCACCGCGTGGACCTGCCCCCGCGGCATCAGCTCCTCGCGGAAGTCCTCGACGACTGCCCGATCATCACGCTCGGTCGCCGCGAGGTCGCGGTAGTTCTCGTACGAGAGATCGTTGACGACCCGGAGCGGGAGCGCCTCCATCGCCTCGAAGCGGCCCGACGCGAGACGCGCGTCGACCCGGCGCTGCCACGCCGCCGCCCCGGCGACGTCGTCGCAGCCGACGAGCGCCTCGCGGTGGAGCGAGGCGCCGGTGCTCGCGTCGAACCAGCGGACCACGAGCTCGAAGTCAGACGTGGTCATCTTGCGCTCGTATCGCTCGACGACGACCACCTGCTGGGCCTCGGGGTCGTAGGCCGGGAAGTGCTCGAGGGCTTCGATGACGAGCGAGCACTCCTCGCCCTCGGCCCCGGGCTCGACCCGCGCGGCGATCTTCGGGACCACGGAGGGCGCGGGCTCGCGTATCGCGGGCGTGGTTTCCTCGCCCGCGGCTGCGGGCTCGAGTGTCGCGGGCGTGGCGTCCTCGGGCGCGGCTGCGGGCTCGCGTATCGCGGGCGTGGCGTCCTCGGGCGCGGCTGCGGGCTCGCGTATCGCGGGCGTGGCGTCCTCGGGCGTGGCGTCCTCGGGCGCGGCTGCGGGCTCGCGTATCGCGGGCGTGG
>JAGQIT010000802.1 GCA_020431135.1 Myxococcales bacterium
ACCCGAGCGCCAGCGGCAGCATGCGGATCGGCGCGGGGGCCTCGGCGGGCGCCAGCGGCTCGCGGCGGATCGTCAACCTCGTCGACGTGCGGGCGGCGGGCGAGAGCACCTCGCAGGGGCGGATCTTCGCCGCCGAGGCGGCCCCTGAGGGCGGCCGTGAGAGCGCCGCGAACGACGGCGGGCGGGTCGACGCGGACGCGGCGACGGCGATCGCCTCGGCGGCGTCGACCGGCGTCGACCTCGACGCGAGCAGCGACAGCGTCGTCGGCCACCGGCCGGAGTCGATGGCGTCGACCGTCCTCGCGCCGGTCGCCGACGACGACACCCTCTCGGGCACCGGGATCCGCCCGGGCCCGTCGCGGACCGCGATCTCGTGGGCCCTCGGCGGGATCGGGGCGTTGGTCGCCGGCTCCGTCGCGATCGCCCTCCTGTCGCCGCCGGAGGCCCCGCCGCACGCCGCGGCGAAGGCCTCGATCGAGGAGTCGGTGTCGCTCCCGGTCGAGCCCAAGCGCGCGGTCGTCGATGAGGCCCCCGCGATCGAGGCCGCGCCCGAGGCGGCGCCCGACGAGTCCGACGAGGCGAGCGAGGAGGCGCTCGAGACCCCCGCGGAGAAGCCGAAGAAGTCGCGCAGCAAGGCCCGCAAGCGCTCGACCACCAACAAGCAGCGGTCGGCGAAGAAGGCGAAGGCGACGAAGGCGACGAAGGCCGCGAAGGCGCCCGAGCCCGAGGAGGACGACGTCCTCGTGCAGGTCCAGAAGTACATGCGCGAGAAGAAGGAGCGCGAGGCGAGGCAGGCGGAGGCCGTCGCCAAGGCGCAGGCTGGGCGCTCGGCGGCGCCGTCGGCCGCCGACACGACGGCCGCCCGCGATCGCCTCGCGCAGGCGCGAACGGCCTACAACAGCGGTAAGTACTCGGCCGCGTACAGCCTCGCCAGCCAGAGCCAGTCGCTCAGCGCGAGCGCCGACGCGCTCGAGCTGATGGGCCTCGCGTCGTGCGCCCGCGGCGACGGCGATCGTGCGCGTCAGGTCCACCGCTCGATCGCCGCCGGCCGCAAGGCGAAGATCGAGGCGCGCTGCCGCGACGCTGGCATCGCGCTCTAGCGCTCGCCGCTCCGCGTCGACGAGGCGCCGCACGACCCCGTGTCGCGGCGCCTCGCCGACGTCGGCGGCCGCGATGGGCGTTGCTGCACTTTGGGACATGAGCGCGCCGGCCCGTGATCTCCGAGCAGGATGCCCGAGCTTTCGGCGTGTGCTCTCGCGGGGCAGCAGGAAGGTCCTGGCGGCGGCGAGAGGAGCGACGAGGCCCCGCGAGAGCGCGCGTCGAAGACCCGGACAGCCCTCGCGGCGCGCGACGGCTGCCTCGGCGAAGCGCGAGCGCGCCCCACCGCGAACGGCGGGCCTGCGCGAGCTCATCGAGCGGAGCCGTGTTCTGCCGCCGTTCGCCGCGAGCGGTCGCCGACGTAGCGAGCGCCTCGTCGCATCGCGCCGCGCGGTCGCACGCGTCGACGCGCGCCGTCGGCTCGGCGCGGACCCTGGTCATCGGTGCGGTCGCCGTCTACGATGGTGCAATGAAGATCGCGCCGGGATGTATCGTGACCATGGGCTACGAGCTCGCCACGGAGAGCGGTGAGATCGTCGAGACCTCCGCGAAGCGCGGCCCGCTGTCGTTCATGCACGGCAAGGGCGTGATGCTCCCCGGCCTCGACAAGCGCCTCGAGGGCATGGAGCCCGGGCAGAAGATGAGCTTCCAGCTGTCGCCGCAGGAGGCCTTCGGTCGGGTGGAGGACGCGCCGACGAAGAAGATCGCGCGCACCGAGTTCCCGGCGAAGATGAACATCAAGCCCGGCCTCGCCTTCGCCGCCGACCTCCCTGGCGGGCAGACGATCCAGCTCCAGGTGATCGCCGCCGACGACAAGGAGGTCGAGGTCCGGATGGTCCACCCGCTCGCCGGCAAGACCCTGAAGATGTCGGTCGAGATCAAAGAGGTCCGGGCCGCGACCGCCGACGAGAAGAGCGCCGGGCGGGCGCTCTAGTCCGCAAGAGCGCCGCTGCGACGGGCGGAGCACCGCGAGCGCCGTCGGACCCGAGAGCGTCGGCGAGGGCAGCGAGAGCGCGTGCTGATCTGCGACGGGCCCCTCACGCCCTCGCGTGTCCCGGCCGCCCGCGCCGCCGGCCGTCGCAAGAAGGCCTGGAGACGAGCGCGGGCGACACGCGGACGTCGGCGTCCACGCGTGGGCCTCGCGGCCTCCTCGCGTCAGCGTACGCGCGCCTTGTCAGCGCCGAGGGCTGTCGATAGCCTGGCGATCCGCGAGGAGCGCGACGATGACACGCTGGATTGGTGGAGTAGCGCTCGCCGCCCTGATCGGGGCGGGGGGCTGCGGCAACGATAGTGACGGCGACAGCGGCGGCGACAGCGGCGGCGTCGTCGTCGAGCAGACCGTGGTCGTCGACGAGGTCGACAACGTCGTCGTCGAGGCCGATCGCCTGCTCTTCCCGCGGGCGACGCACGAGCACATGCTCGAGCGCAAGGTCGGCGAGTTCCTCGTCGGCGATCGCGCCCGCGGCGACCTGATCACGCAGAAGAACCCGGACGGCTTCCTGCGCAGGATCGTCGGCGTCAGCGCCAACGACGAGTACGTCGTCATCGACACCGAGCTCGCCTACCTGACGGACATCATCGCCGAGGGCACCTTCGAGAAGACCCTCGAGCCCGCGGAGCTCGGCGACCTCCCGCCGGTGCCGCTGACCCTCGACCCCGTCGACTGGCTGTCGGCCGAGCCCGGGTCGCCGGCGGCCGCGGCCTTCTACGAGGGCAAGCCGCTCGCCTGGACCGAGACGCCGCGCTACTACGGCCTCGGCCCGGTCGACTGGTCCGGCCTGCGGATCGGCCCGGTCGACATCAAGGGGCCGACGATCAAGACGACGATCAAGGGGATCCCGACGAACATCCAGCCGTCGGCGCGCCTGCTGATGGTCATCGACGAGGGCCGCTTCCAGTTCAACCCGTCGACCGACCTCTTCCTCGACTTCGGCCTGATCAAGGGGCTCAAGGAGTTCCGCTTCGCGCTCATCGGCGACGTCATCGCCGTCCTCACGACCAACGTCGAGCTCTGGCTCACCCTCAACGGCGGCGTCGACTTCGGCCAGGCGACCGACGCCGAGAAGAAGGCGATCAACGACGCCTTCGAGGACTGGGCGGTCAACGGCGGCGGCTTCCCGGCCTTCGACACCAAGCTGTCGTCGGCGTCGGTCAACCTGCCGACCTGGTTCCTGCCGACGACGCCGCCGATCCCCGTGGTCTCGGCGCTGCGCTTCGATCTCAACCTGACCTGCAGCGTCGCCCGCCTGCGCGGCACCGCCAAGGCGACCTTCGAGGTCACCGGCGAGGGCAACGTCACCCTCGGCGCCCGCTACCTCAAGGACCAGGGTTGGTCGCCGATCAACGAGCGGAGCTGGGACGTCACCACCGAGCAGCAGTCGCTCACCGGGTCGATCGCGCTGACGGCCGGCTGCGCCCTGTGGCCGAAGCTCGAGCTCATCTTCTACGGCATGGCCGGGCCGAGCGTGCACATCCACGCCAACCAGCAGGCCGAGATCAAGGCGGCGCAGAGCTGCCCGGGCCAGAACCATGTGCCCTACGCCGAGATCACGCTCGAGCTCATCAACAAGCTCACGGCGGGGGTCGGCGCCCGCCTCGGGATCATCACGACCGGGATCAACATCACGATCGCCGAGACCTGGGTCGATCTGATCACGATCGACAACACCCTCGGCAAGTGGACGCTGTGGTCGGGCTACCCCGAGCCCTTCGGCGGCTTCGGCTACTGCGCCGACAACATCCAGAGCTGCGGCGACGGCGAGTGCAACGCCGACGAGACCTGCGACGACTGCCCGCAGGACTGCGGCACCTGCGAGAGCTGCGGCGACGGCATGTGCGGCGCCGACGAGAGCTGCGGGAGCTGCCCGGCGGACTGCGGCGACTGCCCGGCGAGCTGCGGCAACGGCCAGTGCGACGGCGGCGAGACCTGCTCGAACTGCCCGGGCGACTGCGGCATGTGTGCCGCCTTCTGCGGCGACGGCCAGTGCAACGGCGGCGAGACCTGCGGCTCGTGTGCCGCGGACTGCGGCGTGTGCCCGCCGACGTGCGGCGACGGCCAGTGCACCGGCGGCGAGAATTGCGGCAACTGCGAGGCCGACTGCGGCGCCTGCCCAGAGAGCTGCGGCGACGCCCAGTGCAACAACGGCGAGACCTGCGGCACCTGCCCGGCGGACTGCGGCGTGTGCCCGCCGATGTGCGGCGACGGCCAGTGCAACGGCAACGAGACCTGCGGCACGTGCGAGCAGGACTGCGGCGCCTGCCCGGATCCATGCGTCAACGCCAACTCCGGCGACGGCTGGTACTGCGGCAAGAACATCGGCGGGATCAACACGGTCCTCTACACCTGCGCCGGCGGCAAGACGACCAACACCCAGTCGTGCGCCTACGGCTGCGCCGGCTGCCCGCCGGGCGAGCCCGACGTGTGCAAGGACTACCTCGGGCAGGACGACGCCCAGGCCTGCTCCGACGGCCCGATCTGCGACTACTACGATCAGGACGTCTGCGGCGGCGTGTCGAACCTGTGGTGCTACAACGGCGAGTGTAAGAAGTGCACCTCCGGCTTTAGCAACTGCGACGGCACCAAGGGCTGCGAGTGCGAGGGCTACTGCGGCGTCGGCGACGTCTGCTGCAAGCCCGGCGACTGCAACGCCCAGTGCCCGATCTGCTGAGGTCGACGATGCGCGGGCGGAGGCGAGAGGAGAGGGCGGCGATGCGCTGGCACTGGCACTTCGGGACGAGGATCGCCGCGACGGTCGGGCTCGGGCTCGGTCTCGGCGGCTGCGCCGGCGAGGGCGAGGACGGCGACGGCACCGACGGCATCGAGACCGCCGGCGGTGACGCGGAGATCGACGAGGCGCCGGTCTGCGTCGGCCCCGCGGCGGTGACCAACGGGGCGATCACCGAGGCGACCCTGACCCCGGTGATCTTCATCCCCAGCGATCAGGAGCTGTCGGACGAGGACGCCGAGGCGATCGCCGACACCCTGAGCAGCGTCGGCGGCTGGTACAGCCGCGAGCTCGAGGGCTGGGAGCTGCGGATGGCGCCGCCGGTGCTCGTCGACGGCGACGCGCCGCTCGCCGACTACGTCGACAACGGCGAGGCCTGGGACGTTCTCCCGGACGAGCTGTCGAAGGCGCTCGGCTTCGGCCCGTGGTCGCCGGGGCACGGCGTCCTGGTCCTCGGCGTCGGCTTCGGCAAGTACTCGTGCGGCGACGGCAACGGCGAGGCCGGCATGGCGATCGTCGGCGTCGAGGCGCTGATCAACACCGACAGCTGCGCCGGCGCTTACTGGTGCTCGAAGCAGTTCTGGGTCGGCGACGCGATCCGCGACGTCGGCTACCTCCTGACGCTCGAGGAGAGCAACGGCGACTCGATCATGGCGCCGTGGTCGGTCGGCGACTACATCGCCAGGATCCTCAAGCCGGCGGAGCAGGAGGCCGCGCTCGCCCAGCCCTTCACCTTCGATCCCGAGGCCGACGTCGGCAAGGCCGACTGGGAGCCCTGCGCCGGCGACATCGAGTGCGCGTCGAAGCGCTGCGGCTGCAACGGCTGGTACGATCCCTTCTGCCTCCCGGACCTCGAGTTCAGCAAGTCGTGCGTGCCCAAGCCCTTCTGCGGCGACGGCCAGTGCCTCGGCGACGAGAGCTGCAAGACCTGCCCCGACGACTGCGGCGTGTGCCCGCCGGCCTGCGGCGACGGCCAGTGCAACGGCGCCGAGACCTGCCAGGTCTGCCCGGTCGACTGCGGCGCCTGCCCGCCGAGCTGCGGCGACACCCTGTGCAACGGCGACGAGACCTGCAGCTCGTGCCCTGGCGACTGCGGCCCGTGCCCGTGCCCGTGCAGCGGCGACCCGAACATCGACAACTTCTGCCACTTCCCGCCGAACACCGGCGGCTGCTCGATGACCCAGCCGGGGGGCTACTGCGATCCCAACGGCAACGGCGGCTACGAGGACGCCGACTGGGAGCACGGGTACTACGAGTACCTGTTCCAGTGCGGCTAGCGGGCTGTCCGCAGGTTCTCTCGACTCCGCCAGAACTCGCCACGCAGTACAGTCAGTTCCGCGGCGCGGACGGCCCGAACGGTGACGCGGCGAGAGGTCTGTAGGCCCCGATTGACGCGGGGTGACGCGAGAAAAAACGGCGGCGACGAGAAACCTGAACGCCGTACATCCTGTCGAAGCGGAGAGCGCCCCGGGCGACGCGACGCGGGGCGAAATTGCTCGACCATTCGCAACTGCTTGGGCATAGTCCAACCTCGACCATGATGAAGCTCGGCAACATCACTCCTCTCTTCGCCCTTGTCTTCGGCGGGGCCCTCGTCCTCACGGCGTGCGGCAAGGATCCGCAGACGACCAGCGAGACCGCGTCGACGACCAACAACTCCACGTCGTCGACGAGCACGACCACCGAGACCACCGGCACCGCCTCGAACGGCTCGACGACGACCGCGACCGGCACGACCGGGACGACGACCGACAGCGGCACCGGCACCGACTCGGCGACGACCACCGGCTGCTCGTTCCTCGAGTGCATGGACGGCGGCGGACCTGGCGTCAACGAGTGCGACATCTGGCTCCAAGACTGCCCGGACAACGAGAAGTGCATGCCGTGGGCGAACGACGGCGGCAACGCCTGGAACGCCACGAAGTGCTCGATGCTCGACCCGAACGCGGCGCTCGTCGGCGACGAGTGCGACGGCGGCGGCGTCTCGGGCGAGGACAACTGTGAGCTCGGGTCGATGTGCTACTACGTCGACTCCGAGACCAACAAGGGCGTCTGCGTCCCGTTCTGCACGGGCTCGCAGGACAACCCGATGTGCGGCAACCTCCAGGACGAGTGCTCGATCTCCAACAACGGCGTGCTCATCCTCTGCCGCAAGAGCTGCAACCCGCTCCTCCAGGACTGCGAAGGCAACGCCGCCTGTCTGCCGGCGGCGGGCAGCGACAAGTTCGTCTGCATCGTCGACGCCTCGGGTGAGGACGGCCAGCCCGGCGATCCCTGCGAGTTCCTCAACTCCTGCGATCCGGGCCTCTTCTGCGCGGGCGCGGACTTCGTCCCCGGCTGCCTGGCGTCGGGCTGCTGCACCGAGTTCTGCGACCTCCAGGACGTGGATCCCGACTCGATGTGCTCGCTCAACGGGATGGGCGTGACCTGCGAGGCCTACTACGAGCCGGGGAACGAGCCGCCCGGCCTCGAGAACGTCGGCGCCTGCATCCTCCCGCCCTGATCCCTCGGCGGCTGCGATGACGACGGGCGGTCCCCTCTGGGGTCCGCCCGTTTCGTCTCGAGCGTCTCTAGCGTGACATGACCCTTCTTGCGGCGATCCGCGCGCTCGTGCATCTTTGCCCCCCGCGATGAGCGATTCCACCCCGACTCCCTTCCGCGCCGAGCTTCCGGCCGCCGTTTGGGCTCGCTCCGGTCGCCCGCGCTGGGCGACCGCGATCCGCGTCTATATCGCCTTTACGCTGATCTGGATCGGCTTCTTCTACGAGGCGCCGATCCCCCGCTGGGGCTTCGTCGCCGCGGGCGTGCTCAGCTTCCTCCTCTTCCCGGCGATCGTCCGCGCGCGCCTGCGGTCGCTCGAGCGTGAGGTCGACGCGGCCGAGCGGAGCGACGCGAGCCGCCGCCTCGGGGCCCTGCGTCAGCGCCGGATCGTCCGCACCTTCGCGCCCCACGGCTGGCGCACGGCCCACGAGGGCAAGCTCCTCCTCGCCGCCGGCGAGGGTAAGGCGGCCGCGAAGGCGTTCGCGGAGACGGGGCGCCTCGGCGGCGACGAGCGGGCGCCGGGGCTCCTCACCGCGCAGGTCCACGCGCTGCTCCTCTCCGGCGATCCCGCCGATCGCAGCGCCGCCGCCGAGCTGAGCGCGGCGCGGGCGGAGGTCGGCGCCCTCGGAGCCTGGGACCACCTTCACAGCGCGCTCCTCGAGCTCCTCGACGGCCGCGGCGACGACGGGACGAGCGACGCGCTGGCGAGCGCCCGCGCGGCGCTCGGCGACCACCCGTGGATCCTCGCGGGGCAGGTGCTCGCGCTCACCCGCGCCGACCGCCTCGAGGAGGCGGAGGCGCTGCGCCCCGAGGCCGAGGCCGCGGCTGATGACCTCGCGGCCGGGCTCCTCAAGCGCGCCGACAAGAGCCTCCGGAGCTACCGCAAGGCGAAGGCCAAGGAGGCGCGCAAGAAGGAGAAGGAGCGCGCGGAGCCTGCGAAGCGCAAGGGCGAGGAGAGTCCCGCGAAGGCGAAGGGCGACGACCGGCGAAGCCCGCAGGGCAGCAAGAAGGCGCGCAAGCAGGCGCGGCGCGAGGCGAGGCGTCAAGCGAAGGCTGAGGAGCGTCGTCGCCGGGCCGAGGAGGCCGCCCGTCGCCAACGCGAGCGCGCCCGTCGACCGACGCCAGGGGCCGCGCCGCTCCTGACGGAGTCGCTCGCCGAGGAGCCTCTCGCCGTCACTGAGCCGCCGATGAAGATCGAGGTGGCGACGCCGGAGGAGGTCGCGTCACCGAAGGCCGCGTCGCCGCGGACGACGTCGGCGCCTGGGATCGTCCTGCCGCCGCTGGTCCGCGGCGGGATCACAGGGCCGCGCGCCCCGAGTCGTCGGCCGCTGCGCGCGACGCCGCGGCCGATCACGCCGCGACCCTTCGCGCCG
>JAGQIT010000803.1 GCA_020431135.1 Myxococcales bacterium
GGATGTTGAGCGAGAGCGTCGCCCAAAAGCCGACCATCGCCGTCAGCCCGGGGAGGAAGACCGAGACGATCCAGTCGAAGCCGGCGGCGCTCTCCTTGGCCTCGAGGAGCTCGCTCGACCGCTGGAGGATCGGCACGAGGCCGCCGCCGTGGTCGACCGCCCACCACAGGAGCGCGACGCCGACGGCGAGGAGGAAGGGCGCCGCCGCCTTCTCCATCCACTTGATCGACTCGGTGCCGCGCCAGACGAAGTAGACGTTGACGAGCCAGAAGGCGAGGAAGGTGATCCACGACGACGGCGACATCCCGAGGATCACCGCGCCGCCGCCGATCTCGAGCCAGCCCGGCCACAGCAGGGCGATCATCGCCGACATCGCCTCGCCGCCGATGTAGGTCTGGATGCCGAACCACCCGCAGGCGACGAGGGCGCGGGCGAGGCTCGGGATGTGGGCGCCGCGGATGCCGAAGGCCGCGCGGGCGAAGACCGGGAAGGGGATCCCGTAGCGCGTGCCGGCGTGGCCGTTGAGGATCATCGGCACGAGCACGAGCATGTTGCCGAGGAGGATGGCGAGCATCGCCTGCCACCAGTTCATGCCGCTGCGGATCAGATCGCCGGCGAGCATGTAGGTCGGGATGCACACGCTCATGCCGACCCAGAGGGCGGCGAGGTCCCAGCGGCCCCAGGTGCGCTCGCTGAGCTTGGTCGGGTTGAGGCTCGGGTTGTCGAGCGCGGGGTCGCTTGGCGGCGAGGTCAGCTCGACGAGGTCGTCGGAGATGCGGGTCGTGGCGGGCATGGCGGGGGCGGCGCGGTGCGCTCATCGTCGCCCGCGCGGCGCGATTTGGTCAATCGAGCGCCCAGAGGAGGTCTGCGCCGCGTCGCCGCGGAGGACGACGCTCAGGCGGCGCCTCGCGGGGCGCTCGCGGCCGACACGAGCGCGAGCGCGGCGAGGGTGCCGACGAGGGCGCCGTCGATCGTCCGGACGATCCAGGTCCCGAGCTGCGACGCCCCGGCGATCCACGGGATGACGAGGGCGCCGGCGAGGCCGAGGAGAACGAGGCAGCGAGCGCCCGCGGATCGCTCGGCGGCGGCGCGGGGGCACGCGGGAGGCGGGCGACGCCGACTGCGACGACGAGGAGGCCGAGCGTCGTGCTCGCGTGCTGCAGCGCCCGGTAGAGCGGGAGCTCGCCGAGCAGCGGCAGCGAGACCGCCTCGCGCAGCGCCGGCGCGCGTGAGACGAACATCCCGCCGCCGTGGGTGAGGCCGTCCCAGAGCAGGTGGGTCGCCGCGCCGATCGCCGCGCTCGCCACGAGGACGAGGAGGGCGCGCCCCGGCGACCCCGAGGGCAGCGCGAGGAGGGGCGCGAGGCGGGCCGCGAGCGCCGGGGGGAGGGCGCGCAGCAGCGGTCTTCGACAGGCCACAACGGCGACCGTGACGACGAGCGCGATCGGCAGGTCAAAGACGAGGAGCCCGCGCCACGTGTGGCTGATCGTCGAGAGCAGCTCGAAGCGGAGGAAGTACTCGAAGTCCGGCGCCATCGCCCCGACGAGCAGCGCGAGGCCACACAGGCCGCGGCGACCGAGGAGGGGCCAGACAGCGGCCGCGTGCGCCGGAGTGAAGGGCACGGGTGAGCAACGCTGGCGGCGGTCGGCGGTATTCCTGGGCGATCAGGGCCTATACTGCCGCTCTCCACCACCTGCTCGGAGACCGCCGTGACGAAGAAGCCGCCGACCTCCCCCCGTCTCCTCGCCGTCATCGGCGGTCTGCGCCCGCTCGCGCGTCGTCGTCGCGGCGCCTGGCGGGCGCTCCTCGTCGCGCTCGCGCTCGCGGCCGCGCCGGCCTGCGCCACCAAGGCGAAGTCCGGCGAGGCCGCGTCGCCGACCGACGCGCCCGCGGTCGATCCGGAGGAGCACGCCTACTTCACGAGCGACGGCGGCGCGGGCTCCCTCGAGGCCTTCCTGACCGAGGTCGCGGACGTCGACTTCGTGGCGATCGGCGAGCTCCACTACCACCCGGTCGGCAGCCGCGTCGAGCTCGCGGTGCTCGAGGGGATGGCCGCGCAGGGCCGGCCGGTCGCCCTGGCGATGGAGTTCTTCGAGCGCGACACGCAGGCGGCGGTCGACGCCTACCTCGCCGGCGAGATCGACCGCGCCGCGCTGATCGAGCGGACCAAGCGAGACGAGCGCTACGCCGCGACCCACGGCCCGCTGATCGACCTCTGCAAGGCGCAGGGGATCCCGGTGATCGCCGCCAACGCCCCGCGGCCGCTAGTCACCGCCTACCGCAAGTCGGGCATCGACGCGTACGAAGAGTGGCTGGCGACGCTCAGCGACGCCGACCGGGCGCTCCTCCCCCGCGCGTCGGAGGTCCGCGACGACGCGTTCAAGCGCCGCTTCATCGACTTCATGGGCCCGGAGCGCGGCCCGGCCTTCCTCAAGTCGATGGTCCTGTGGAACGACGCGATGGCCGAGGCCGCCGCCGACTTCCGCGAGGCCCACCCGGACCGCCGCGTTCTCCTCGTCGTCGGCGGCTTCCACGTCGCCGGCAAGATCGGCCTCATCACCTCGTACCTCGAGCGCCGCCCCGACGATCGCGCGGCGGTCCTGCTGATGGATCAGGTCGAGGAGGGGCCCCTCGAGTTCACGGCCGACGACGCCGGCGAGGCCGACCTCCTGCTCAAGGTCCGGCCGGGCTCGGTGTAGCGGGCCTGGGCGCTCTGTCGGTCCCCGCCGTCCGTGGAGACGTCGGCAGAGATCCACGCCGCTGTCAGTTCGGGGCGGTGTGTGAAGTTAATTGCAGTTTTCTCTTGATGTCGAATTGCCGACCTACCGAGCTCGAACAAAGCGAACGGCGACCCGCAAGGTTGTATGTTTCGCAGACAAACAATTCCCCGTAGTTCCAGTCAAATAGTCATTGCGCGCGAACGCACATCCCCCCTAGAGTGGGTGTGAGGAAGGCGGGGTAGGTGCGGCGGAACGGCTCATTCGGCCAATTGGGGGCTGTCTGAGCGTCGGTGAGCAAGCTTCGACCGCGTGCTGTGTCGCGATTTGTGCGAGCGGCCGCGCTGTGAAATCGCAGGAGTGCGACGTATGGCTATCAACAATTATGAGCACCGAGGGCGGCCGCGCTGGATCTCCGCAGTGGCCCTTTTTCTGCCGATGATCGCGGCCGGCTGCTACAGCGGCGGCACGCCGTGGCAAGACGACGGGGAGCCGGCCCCGGAGGCCGGCGAAGACCCCGAGCCCGGGCCCGGCGACGACCAGGCGGAGCCGCTCGACGGCCCCGGCGAGTGCGTCGACACCCGGACGTTCTTCGCCGAAGAGGTCTTCCGGCCGGTCCTGCAGGCCAAGTGCTACGCCTGCCACAACGCCAACGGCGCGGCCAAGAACACCGACTTCCTCCTCCAGGGCGACGACTTCCCGGGCTTCCTCGAGGTCAACTACAACACCCTGCAGAACATCTCGCGCCTCGAGATCGAGGGCAAGCCGCTCATCCTGCGCAAGCCGACGCTCGACGGCGTCGAGCACGGGGGCGGCCTGCGCTTCGAGATCGACAGCCCTGACTACAAGGTCATGGAGGAGATGATCGAGCTCTTCGACGCGCCGATCCACTGCGCGATCGACAAGGACATCGACGCCTTCTTCGCCGGCCTCGTGCTCCTCGACGAGCCGGCGACGCTGCGCAAGGCGTCGCTCCTCCTCGCCGGCCGCCTGCCGACCGCCGACGAGCTGACGATCGTCCGCGAGTACGGCGAGGAGGGCCTCGACCTGATGCTCGACGAGCTGATGAAGGAGGAGGCCTTCTACGGGCGGATCAAGGAGATCTACAACGATCGCTTGCTGACCGACTTCTTCCTCCCCGGGCGCAGCGCGCTCGAGGCGGTCGATCCCAAGCGCTTCCCGCAGGCGGCCGACATCTTCGCCAACGACACGCAGCGGCGCAACTGGGCCAACGACGCGATCGCCCGCGAGCCGCTCAACATCATCGAGAACGTCCTGCGCAAGAAGGCGCCGTTCACCGAGATCGTCACCGGCGACTACACGATGGTGAACCCGTACTCGGCCCAGGCCTACGGCCTGCCGATGGACGAGCTCGGCTTCGAGGATCCGGAGAACCCGAGCGAGTACATCGAGTACTCCTTCGAGGAGATCCCGCAGGCGGGCGTGATGACGACGACCGCCTTCCTCGCCCGCTACCCGAACACGCCGACGAACCGCAACCGCGCGCGCTCGCGCTACGTCTTCGACTTCTTCCTCGGCGAGGACGTCCAGCAGCTCGCGGCCCGGCCGATCGACGTCAGCTCGGTCCAGGCGACCAACCCGACGCTCTTTGACCCGGCCTGCAACGTCTGCCACGACTTCATCGACCCGGTCGCGGGGGCCTTCCAGAACTACAGCTTCGAGGGCTGGTACCGCCCCGAGGCCTACGGCAACGGCTGGTACAGCGACATGGTCCCGCCGGGCTACGACGGCGAGGAGATCCTCGGCGAGGACAGCAACCGCGCCGTCCAGTGGCTCGCCGATCGCATCGTCGAGAACGACGGCTTCGCGCTCTCGGTCGTCTACACGATGTACGAGGGGCTGACCGGCGACAAGCCGCTCAACCAGCCGCTCGACGCCAGCGACCCCGACTACCTCGCCAAGGTCCGGGCCTTCGACGCCCAGGACGCGAGCTTCAAGGAGATGGCGACGACCTTCCAGACGTCGGGCTACGACCTCCGCGAGCTCCTCAAGGCGATGGTCAAGTCGCCGTGGCTGCGGGCGATCGACGTCACCGGCGAGGTCGACCACGACCGCGAGGTCGAGCTCGCGACGATGGGCTCGGCGCGCTCGCTGTCGCCGGAGCTCCTCGACCTCAAGATCCGCGCGGCCGTCGGCTTCCCGTGGACGCGCGAGGGCGCCTCGGCGCTCCTCAGCAGCGCGAACTACAAGTTCTTCTACGGCGGCATCGACTCGATCAACGTCACGACGCGCCTCAAGCAGATCAACGGCGTGATGAACAACATCGCCGAGCGCATGGCCTCCGAGGTCGCGTGCAAGGCGACCGCCGCCGACCTCAGCCTGCCGGCGCACCAGCGGCTCCTCTTCCCCGAGGTCAGCCTCGAGGACGAACCGGAGGCCGGCGCCGGCGAGGCGGCGATCCGGGCGAACATCCAGCACCTCCACGCGCAGATCCTCGGCGAGGAGCTCGAGGCCGACGATCCCGAGATCGATCGCACCTACCAGCTCTTCACCGCGGTGCTCACCGAGGGCCGCCTCGGCCTCGCCGCCGAAGAGTACACCGTCACCTTGCCCGGGCCGTGCCAGGGCACCCTCAACCCCGTCAGCGGCGAGGAGATCCCGGACGGGATCATCGACGACCCGGACTACAAGGTCCGCGCGTGGATGTCCGTCCTCAGCTACCTCCTCGGGGACTACCGCTTCCTCTACGAGTAATCGCCGGAGACAGGAGACAACGCCATGGATCGTCGAGATTTCTTCAAGCTCGCCGGGATCGCCGGCCTCGCAGTCACCGGCCCCGGCATCCGCCAAGCGTGGGCGGACGAACAGAACCCCGAGCCGATGGAGCCGCCGGAGGACGAGAACCCCTACGGGCCGCTCTTCATCCAGGTCCAGGCCGTCGGCGGCTGGGACCCCACGATGCTCTGTGATCCCAAGTACTCGCTCGGGACCACCTACGACGGCACCGGGACGACCGCGGGCAACATCGCCTACACGCCCTTCGGGCAGCAGTGGACGACCTTCTTCGAGACCAACTACCAGCGCATGGTGGTGATCAACGGGGTCGACATCCAGACCAACAACCATGACGCCGGCCGCCGGCACATGGCCAGCGGTCGCCTCGGCGAGGGGCACCCGAACCTCGCGGCGCTCGTCGCCGGCTTCCAGGCGCCGCACCTGCCGATCGCCTTCCTCAGCTTCGGCGGCTACGAGGCGACGAGCGGCGTCGTCGCGCCGACCCGCGACATCGACCGCGACCGCCTCGCGGGGATCATCTACCCCGATCGCCTGAACCCGGCCGGGGACCAGTCGGCGCTGTATCACAGCGAGAAGACCCGGGGGCTTATCGGCCTCGCCCGCGAGGCCCGGGCCAAGCGCATCCGCCAGCAGACCCAGCTGCCGAAGATCGGCCACAGCATGGACACGCTGCTGACGACGCGCCTCGGCTCCGGCCAGCTCCAGCGCCTCGAGGAGCTCATCCCGAACCTCGGGGCCAACGGCGAGGAGGCCCGCGTTCAGCTCGCGATCGCGGCCTACCGCGCCGGGGTCGGGACCGCCGTCAACTTCGCGCGCGGCGGCTTCGACACCCACACCAGCCACGACAGCCGCCACGGCCAGGCGATGGGCGACCTCCTCAAGCTCGTCAACTTCATCTGGCAGCAGGTCGACGAGGCCGGCATCGCCCACCGCGTGGTCATGCTGATCACCTCGGACTTCGGGCGCACGCCGACCTACGGCGGCAACGGCTACAACGGCAACATGGGCAAGGACCACTGGCCGATCTCGTCGATGATCGTCGTCAGCGGGCTCAAGGAGTTCCAGGGCAACCGGACCGTCGGCTACACCGACACCGGCTTCTCCCCGGTCCCCCTCGACCCCGAGACCCTGCTGCCCGCCGGTGAGGGGGTCGAGGGCGTCCGGATCCGTCCGGAGCACGTCCACCGCAACCTCCGCAACCTCGTCGGGATGTCGGGGCACGCGCTCGACCAGCGCTTCGCCCTCGTGCCGGAGCACGACCTCAAGCTCTTCTGAGCCTGGCCGCGAGGTCCGCGAGAGAACAGGAGAGGCGGCGCCTTCGGGGCGCCGCCTCTCTTCTCTTTCTACCCGGGTCGAGGAGCTGCCTGAGTACCGCAGCGGGGCTCTAGCGGGGCCGAGGGCCGACGGTTCGCGCCGCTAGGCGCTCGCGGTCATCACCGCGTCGACGTCGGCCTTGCCGTCGCTGCCGATCGGCTGGAGGCCGTAGCGCTCGACGAGGATGTTGAGGACGTTGGGGGTGACGAAGGCCGGCAGCTTGGGCCCGAGGCGGATGTTCTTGACGCCGAGGTGGAGGAGCGTCAAGAGCACGGCGACGGCCTTCTGCTCGAACCACGAGATGACCAGGGTCAGCGGCAGATCGTTGACGCCGCACTCGAAGGCCTCGGCGAGCGCGACCGCGATCTTGATCGCCCCATAGGCGTCGTTGCACTGGCCGAGGTCGAGGAGGCGCGGGAGGCCGGCCACGGTCCCGTAGTCGTGCTCGCGGATCCGGAACTTGCCGCAGCCGAGGGTGAGGATCACCGAGTCGTTCGGCGCGCTCTGGGCGAAGTCGGTGTAGTAGTTGCGCCCCTGCTCGGCGCCGTCGCAGCCGCCGATGACGAAGAAGCGGCGGATCTCGCCGGCCTTCACCGCGTCGATCACCTTGTCGGCGAGGCCGAGGATCGTCGTGTAGTGGAAGCCGGTGGTGGTCGTCTTGATCGGCGTCGGCTTGAGATCGCCGATCTCCTTGGCCTTGGCGATCACCGGCGCGAAGTCGTGGTCCTTGAGGTGGGTGGCGCCGGGGACCCCGGTCTCGCGGATCGTGAACAGGCGGTCGCCGTAGGTGTTGTGCGCCCGCGGGATCAGCACGCAGTTCGTCGTCGCGACGATCGGCCCGCCGAAGGCCTCGAACTCGCCGCGCTGCTTCTGCCAGGCGCCGCCGTAGTGGCCGGCGAGGTGCGGGTGCGCGCGCAGGCCGGCGTACATGTGGCCCGGGAGCATCTCGCCGTGGGTGTAGACCTTGATCCCGGTGCCGGCGGTCTGCTCGAGGATCTCCTTGAGGTCCATGAGGTC
>JAGQIT010000804.1:0-752 GCA_020431135.1 Myxococcales bacterium
GGAGGTCGCAGGCGCAGGCGAGCTCGACGGCGGCGCCGATCACCAGGCCGCCGAGGACCGCGACGAAGGTCGCGTCCGCGCGCTGCAGCGCCGCGACGGCGTCGATCAGCAGCTGGTCGGGCGGCGTCGTCGGATCGGCCGCGGCGAGGAGGGGGAGGGCCTTGAGATCGAAGCCCGCGGAGAACACGCGATCGCCCTCACCGCAGAGGAGAACGACCTCACCCGCGAGCTCGCCCGCGCGCCGGGCGATCCACGCGAGCATCTCTGGATCGACGGCGTTGCGCCGCGCGGGGTTGCTCAGGGTCCAGCGCAGGAGGCCTGGCGCGACCCCGGTCTCGAGAACCGGCATCGGCTCAGCCAGCGGGCGGGGCGTCGCCCTTGGCGTCGGCGGGCTTGGTCGCGCCGTCCTCGGGGATCGACGATGGCGGGTGTCCGGCGGGCACCGTCGGCTCAGACTTCGTCGGCGCCGACCAGGTCTTCGTCGGCAGCGCCGGGCTCAGCTCGCCGGACTCGACCTTGCGGCGGATGTCCTCGAGGTTGCGCGCCGCCGGCGAGTCGGGGTTTTGCATGATCTTCTTGCGCAGCGCGAAGGCCCGCTTGCGGCGCATCTCCGGCGTCAGCTCGGCCGGGTCGGTCTCGATGAGGGCGATCTCCTCGTCGGTCAGCGGCTCGGCCTTCTTCGGCGGCGGCGCCTCGTCGGGCTTCGCGGCGGGCTCGGCCTCGGCTGGCGCGGGCTCGGTCTTCGCCGGCTC
>JAGQIT010000804.1:845-4081 GCA_020431135.1 Myxococcales bacterium
CCGGAGCTTATCAGGCCGCGCGCCGGAGCGAGCGCCAGAGGGTCCAGGGGATCAGCACGAGGAGCACGGCCTGGACGAAGCCGAGGAAGGGGCTGACCTGGAGGAAGAGGAGGGCGTCGGCGGCCCCGTGGTGCCCCCAGGGGCGCATCCACGCCGCCATGTGCGGGAAGGCGAACATGGCGAAGAGGGCCGAGAAGGCGACCCACACGCGGGCGCCGATCCCCATCGGTCGGGCGACGACGCGGAGCGAGAGGAGCCCGAGGACCAGGAGGTACCAGCCGAGGTAGGCGAAGACCATCGGGTGGACCGCGGCGATGAGCTCCGGGCGGCCGAGCGCCGCGAGGGTGATCACCCCGTGGAGGCCGGCCCACAGGGCGAGCTCGCTGAGCAGCGCGACCACCGGCAGCGGCTTGCGCTCGGCGCCGTGCTGGGCGAAGGGCGCCCGCATCATCAGGAAGATGGCGAAGGGCACCGAGAGGAGCGCCAGGGTGATGAGGAAGGAGGCCTCGATCGGCGTGTAGGAGGCGTTGCGCGCCGGGTTGGCGAGGATGACGAGGACCGTGGTGACGAAGGCGCCGAGGAGCGCCTCGCTGCGGGTCAGGGCGCTGCCGCCGGTGCGACCGACGCGGCGCTCGAGGGCCCGGAGGCCGAGGAGGCCGAGGAGGCCGATGCCGACGGTGCCGACGGCGATGGCGAAGTCCGCCTGGTGGGCGAGGCGCCAGTTGTTGAAGAAGAGCTCGTGCGGGAGCAGCGACGAGCGGAAGAGGTGGGTCGTCGCGGCCTCCGGGAGGAGCGCGAAGACGCCGATCGTCTGCTTGTGCGGGGCGAGGCCGAAGGCCGCGCCGATCATCCCGATGAAGCCGAAGAAGGCGAGGAGGCCCATGCCGAGGACCCCCGGCGTGCGCTGGCTGCCGAGGGCGTAGCCGAGGAGCTGGCCGAGCATCGACAGGAAGAAGCAGCCGACGACCGCGACCGCGATGCCGCCGAGGGCCGGCAGCAGGTAGCCGGCGGCGGCGACCGTCGCCAGGAGGATCAGCGCCTGCGGGGCCGCGAGGATGCCGACGATCGACAGGGCGCCGGCGGCCATCCCGAGGATCAGCTCGCGCGTCCGCAGGGCGGTGCCGGTGAGCGGCATCAGGGTGTTCTCGTGGACCTCCTGGGCCATCTGCGTGCCGACGAGGAGGGGCGCGATGACGAGGAGGAGGAGCGAGAAGATGCCGCCGGCGATCGCCCCGGTGAGGCGGATGCCGTCGACGACGGTGAGCGGCGACCGGTAGAGCTCGACGGTCGGCGTGAGGTCGGCGGCGAGGATCGCCTCCAGGCGCTCGACGTTCTGCTGGTCGTGCCAGCTGAAGTACGTGTAGTAGGTGTCCGGATCCGGCGGGTTGTTGCTGAGTCCGTGGCTCGAGAGGAGGTTCGCGGCGCGGTCGCGCAGCGCATAGGCGCCGCGCGGTGCGTCGGTCCAGGTCGCCTGGGTGACGAAGCGGACGGCGTCGTCATAGGCGTCCTTCGGCCGGTTCCAGTCCATGCTGTGGTGGTCGTAGGGCAGCGAGGCTGCCTGCGCGGACATCTGCGCGAACTCCTCGCGGGAGTCGACGACGATGACGAACTCCTGCTGCTCGCGGAGCCAGCGCGACTCCTCGAGGCCGAAGCCGCGGCGGATCTCGGCCTCAAAGGGCCCGCTGCCGAAGGAGACCCAGGCGCCGAGGACGAGGGTGAGGATCCCGAGGAGCACCGACAGGAGCACGTAGCGGCGGAGACGTCCGCCGCGGTGGGCGCGGGTGACAAAGGGCAGCGCGGCGCTGCGGAGCTGGGCGAGCTTGGACATGGCGGGGGTTCCTCTGGATCAGGAGCCTGGGCTGGATCAGTTGACCCGGTCGTCGGAGAGTCGATTGTAAACGTCCTCGAGGCGGCTGCGGAGCCGACTCGCGGTGACCACGCGGACCTTGGCGGCGACAAGCGCGGCGAGAACGTCGGCCATCAGGGCCTCATCGCCCTGGACCTGGATGGTGATGGTGGGTTGGCCGTCCTCGACGTCGGTCTTCTCGACGAGGACGCGGTGCTCGCGGAGGACCTCGAGCGCGCGGCGGACGCCGGGTCCCTCCTTGCCGTCCTCGCCGGGCTCGTCGAGGAGGCGCAGGCGATAGACGAAGCGGCTGACGTCGTAGCCCTCGATGATCTCGTCGACCGGGCCGGCGACGACCAGGCGGCCGCGCTGGATGATCGCCATGCTGTCGCAGAGGTCGTCGAGCTCGCGGAGGATGTGCGACGACACGAGGATCGTCACCCCGCGCTCCTTCGCCTTGAGGAGGATCGCCCGCAGGTCGCTGCGCGAGCGCGGGTCGAGGCCGTCGGCGGGCTCGTCGAGGAGGAGGAGGCGCGGCCTGTGGATCAGGCAGCGGGCGATCAGCAGGCGCTGGCGCATTCCCTTGGAGAGCTGGCCGCTCGGCGTGTCGCGCTTGCCGGCGAGGTCGAAGGTGACCAGCGTGTCCTCGATCGCCTCCTCGAGCTCGGCCGCCGGCAGGCGGTAGCACTGGCCGAAGAAGCGGAGGTACTCGGCCGGGCTCATCTGCTTGTAGAGCGGGTTGCCGTCGCCGAGGAAGCCGATCTGCCGGCGGATCTCGCTCGGATCCTTGGGCAGCGGATTGCCGTCGAAGAGGAGCTCGCCGCCGCTCGGCGCGACGACGGTGGCGAGCATCCGCAGGGTCGTCGACTTGCCGGCGCCGTTGGGGCCGATGAGCCCGAAGATCGAGCCGCTGGGGATCTTCAGGGTGAGCTCGCGGACGGCCCAGGAGGCGCCGTCGTAGGTCTTGCTCAGGTCGCGTAGCTCGACGTCCATAGGTGCCGAGCATATACGTGCGGGCCGGGCAAAAGATTCGCCGGACGAGCCGTGACCTGAGGCGCGCGCCTCCACGCGAGCGCGCGCGGGGTAGGTGATTGTGGCGAAGACCGCCCGCAATCGGCGTCCGCGCGCGTCTTTGCCGGTGGCCGAGGCCCGAGGCGTGACGTAGCCTTGAGGGGGTGAGACCTCGATGGCGACGCGGCGGGCCGCTCCTGGGCCTCGCCCTGCTCCTCTCGGTCGCCTGCGCCGCCAAGCAGACCGAGGTCGGCGGCGTCGCCCTGGTGGAGGGCTCCGACGCGCGCGAACTCAACCCCGGGGAGGTCGCCCAGCGCGGCGCCGCGGCCGTCGGCGTCATCACCACCGACGTCAGCCGCGGCCTCGCCTTCGTCGTCGA
>JAGQIT010000805.1:0-5986 GCA_020431135.1 Myxococcales bacterium
CCCCCAGCGCCCGCGATCCGCCCGGTACTGCGGCGCTCTCACGAAGCCGAGCGCCGATGATGTCGGCGCGGGCGCACGCCCGAGGTCCGATGGACCACGACCGACGGACACTCCGACAAACCCGCCGCGTTCACACCGCGCCGGGGCCGATGCCTCGGCGAGCGAGCGACGCCGAGGTCTTCCGCCGAGCGACGAGCGCTGCGCGGGCGGCACGGGGCCGTCGACGGCGGACGCGCGAGGCACCCTGGAGGCCTCCTGCGACCGTCCCGCGCGGTCCTCGCGCGACGACGACGCGCCGATGCGGCACCTCTGGCGCCCTCTTGCTGACATTTTGTCACGGACCCTCGGGCCGGAGGCGCCCCAAGCCCTGAGATGTCAGCGCTCTCGCCCCGCGTGCGCTGGCACCCTGGTTGCAAAGGCTGAATCATTGCAGAATGCCCGGGACGAAGCTCATGCGAGATCGCACCCTCCTCACCGCCGTCACCGCGGCGCTCCTCAGCCTCACGGCCGCGCCCGCCCAGGCCCAGTCGCCGGACTCCGGCAGCGCGACGGCGCCGGGGGCTGACGCCTTCGACATCCGCTACTTCGTCACCGACGGCGAGGGCAACCGCGTCCGCCAGATGACGAAGAACGACATGCAGTACTTCGTCAACCAGGCGCGCTGCGAGTGCGGGCAGAAGATCGACACGCAGGTCCGCCTCCTCAACACCGGGACGATGTACTCGCAGATCCTGATCGACGGCTACGTCGGCACGCAGTGCGCGACGGCGGAGACCTCGTTCAACCCGCAGTTCAAGCGCTGCTCCAAGTTCACGTCCGCGCAGACCAACAACTACATCACCGGCCAGGGCATCGCCTTCTCGCCGATCTGGCTGGTCAGCGGCATCGTCGAGGCCGGCGGCGGGACCAACGACGAGCTCCGCCACCCCGACGTGGCGACGCCGGCGTCGACCTGCAGCGGCCCGACCGGCGAGGGCGGGATCTGGCTCTGCGGACAGTCGGACAGCGTCGCCGGCTGCCAGGCGGAGGAGTTCTTCATCCAGGGCGGCACCAACAAGAACTTCCCCGAGGGCGAGACCTCGAAGGGGATCACCGCCGACTTCCAGCCGCCGCAGGCGCTCCCCGAGGCCGACTCGCTGCGCACGTCGGTCGGCGACTCGGCGGTCGTCGTGAGCTGGACGCTGCCCTTCGGTGGCACCGACGCCTACGGCTTCCGCGTCCTCTGCGAGGAGTCCGACACCGGCAACCCCGCCGTCGAGGGCGTCGCCTCGGACCCGGGGATCGCCGCCAACACCTACGGCACGATCTACTACACCAAGGAGAACCTGTGCCCCGACGGCGCCTTCTGGGAGCCGCCGAACTCGAGCGACGACACCACCACCGGCGGCGACACCACCACCACCGGCGGCGACACCACCACCGACGGCACCACCACCGACGGCACCACCACCGACGGCACCACCACCGACGGCACCACCACCGACGGCACCACCACCGACGGCACCACGGACACCGACGGCACCACGGACACCGACGGCACCACTACGGGCGGCACCCAGACCTCGACCGTCTGCCCAGAGGACCGGCCGGCGACCGGCGTCTGCTCCCTCAAGTGGGAGTACATCTGCAGCGAGCACCTGGCGAAGAACACCAACAGCACCCGGATCAAGGGCCTCGAGAACGGCAAGAAGTACAACTTCCTCCTCGTCGCCTACGATCAGTCCGGCAACCCGATCAGCGTCGGCAAGATCGACGACATCGAGCCGGTCCAGACCAACGACCTCTGGGAGCAGTGCGAGGCCGACGGCGACGTCTGCGGCCGCGCCGGCTTCTGTGACGTCGACCCCGAGCGCTCCTTCGGCGGCGGCCTCGCCCTCCTCGCCGGGATCGCTCTCCTCGCGGCCGCCGGCCGCCGGATCAGGAAGACCGCGTGAGCACCATCCTAGCGACGCTCCTCCTCATGGCGGAGCCAGCGACGCCCGCAGCGACGCCGGCCGAGCCCCCCGTCACGGACGACGGCGCCGCGCCAGAGCCCGCTGCACCGCCCGCCGAGCTCGAGCCGCTCGCCGAGCCCGTCGGCGCGATGCCAGCCGCCGTCAAGTCGCCAGACACCGGTGACGCCGACGCCGACCCGTGGGTCGAGCCGCCCGCCGGTCACAGCGTCCCGCCCGCGGAGGAGGCCGTCGATCGCCAGGCGAACCCGGCCCTCAGCGAGGCGCTCAGGGAGTCGAAGAACGCCAAGAAGGGCTACGCCAAGTACGAGTCGCCGCAGCGCTTCGCCGTCGAGCTCAAGTTCGGCCCCTACCTTCCGCAGGTCGATCGCACGGTCTCCGGCGGCGGGTTCGGCCCCTACGCCAAGGTCTTCGGCCAGACCAACGATCGCGGCGAGACGATCGACGAGCCGAAGAACGGCCTCCTGACGGCCGCCGCCTTCGAGTGGCAGTTCCTCAACCCCGGCGGCCTCGGCCCCCTCGGCCTCGGCTACCAGTTCTCGTTCTTCCGCGACACGGCCAAGGCGCTCCTCGCCGATCCGCCGGCCGACGAGAGTCTCTCGGTGCGCTCCGAGGCCGACTCGACGGTCTTCTGGACGATGCCGATGGCCCTCCAGCTCGTCTACCGCTTCGAGTTCATGGCCGACCGCTGGCATGTGCCGATCGTCCCCTACGCCAAGGGCGGCCTCGCCTGGGCGCTGTGGTGGTCGAAGAACGGCGACGGCAACCTCTCCCGCAACAGCCGCGGCGAGAAGGCGCTCGGCGGCGTCTGGGGCTGGCAGATCAACGCCGGCGGCATGCTCCGCCTCGACTTCCTCGAGATCGGCTCGTCGCGCGCCCTCGACCGCACGACCGGGATCAACCACACCTACCTCTTCGGCGAGTTCCAGTTCTCGCGGATCGACAACTTCGGCCGCGCCGACTCGATGAGCCTCGGCGACGCGACCTGGCTCCTCGGCCTCGCGCTCGAGTTCTAGGGTCGGTCGGCGACTCGGGCCGCGCGGCGCCCCCGGCGACCGCCCGTCAGGACATGTCTCTCGAGCCATCGGGAGATCCGATGCGGGGGGCGGAGCGCCACGTCCTCACAAGCGTCCCATGAGACATGTACATTTGGACATTAAAGTCTAGCGAGCTGTCCTGAGATCAGCCTCGCCGGCGCAGCGGCGCTTCGGCGAGGCCGAGACGGTTCTTCGAGACAGCCCCTAGCGCCGCCAGCGGCCGAGGTCGACCCAGGGCGAGGTCAGCTGCAGGCCCCAGAGGGACTCTTCGAGAAAGCCCCTAGCGCCGCCAGCGGTCGAGGTCGACCAGGTGCGAGGTCAGCCACAGGCCCCAGAGGCCGACGAGGGCGATGCCGGGGAGGAGCGGCGCCCACTCGGGGACGCAGCCCGTCGCCGCGCCGATGAAGCCGCCGACGATCCCAAGGGCGAGGGCGACGACCAGCCCCTCGAGGATCCGCTGGCCCGCCGGGTGGGCGCGCAGGAGCCCGACCGCGACCGCGGCCAGGAGGCCGCCGACACTGACCGCGCCGATCCCCGACAGGCGCCAGGCGACGTCGATCGCCGGCGCTCCGCCCAGGGCCCCCGTCACCGCGGCGAGAACGAAGAGGAGCCCGGCGACGATGAGGGCACCGAAGAGGACGCAGAGAAGCCGGCGTACGAAGAGCTCCATCGCCTCCTACGCTAGCACCCGCGGCGATCGCTGCCCAGCCGCGACCGCGGGGCGCGACCGGCGGCCGCGCCCTGACGGCGAGGACGAGCGAGCGCGCGACAGACGAGCGCCCTGCTCAGCCTACGAGAGCTTCGAGATCAGCGCGAACTCGACCCGCCGGCGCGCGATGTCGGCGTCGACGACCTCGACCACCACGCGATCGCCGACGCAGAGGCTGAACTTGCCGCGCCGTCCGACCAGCCGAATCCCGTTGTCCTCGAGCTCGAAGCCCTCGCCGCGGCTGCGCTCGAGCGCGTCCATGCGGATCATGCCGTCGACGAAGGGGTGCTCGATGGAGACGAAGACCCCGCTCCGCGCCATCCCCGAGATCGAGCCCTCGAAGCGATCGCCGATCCGCTCGCGCATGAACGAGGCGGCGTAGAGGCTCTTGCTGTCGCGCTCGGCCTGGAGGACCTCGCGCTCGCGCAGGCTCGACCGCTGGGCCTGCTCGCCGCTGGTCTCCGGGTCAGGCATCGCCGGCGCCGGCTTCGGCCCGGCCTTGCCGCCCGCGCGCGCGAGGTAGGCCTTGAGCACGCGGTGGGCGATGACGTCGGGATAGCGGCGGATCGGCGACGTGAAGTGGACGTAGCCGCCGCTCGCCAGGGCGAAGTGGCCGATGTTGTCGATCGAGTACTCGGCCTGCGACATCGCCCGCAGCATCAGCATGTTGAGCGCCTGCGCCTTCGCGTGGCTCTTGACCTTGCCGACGAGCTTCTGGAAGCCGCGCGAGGAGGTCAGGCGCTCGGGGTCGACGCGGACGCCGAGGACCTCGGCGGCCGTCGCCAGCTTGGCCAAGCGCTCCTCGTCGGGGGCCGCGTGGATCCGGAAGACGATCGGCAGCTTCTTGGCGATCGCCAGCGACGCGACGGCCTCGTTGGCCGCGAGCATCAGCTCCTCGATCAGGTTGTAGGCGCGGGCCATCGCCCGCGACGCCCGGCTCGGGACGATGTCGCGGATCCGCGTCGGGTCGTCCTCGTCGAGCACGACCTTGGTCTCCGGGAGGTTGAGCTCGATGGCGCCGTCGTGGAGCCGGCGCTTGCGCAGGCGATCGGCGGCGCGGCGGAGCAGGCGGACCCGCTCGCCGACGGCCGGCGCCAGGCGGTCGCCCTGGTCGAGCTCCTTGGCGACCATCCCGTAGGTCAGGCGCGCGCGGCTGTGGATCACCGCCGCGCGGACCTCGATGTCGCCGAAGCGGCCGCTGGCGTCGACGGTCATGCTGACGACCATGGCGCAGCGATCCTGCTCCGGGACCAGCGAGCACATGTGCGAGCTCAGGGCCTCCGGGAGCATCGGGATCGCCTGGTTGGGCAGGTAGGCCGAGAAGCAGCGCCAGGCCGCCTCGCGGTCGATCGCCGTGCCCTCGCGGACGTAGTGCGAGACGTCGGCGACGGCGACGTGCAGGCGCATGTCGTCGAGCTCGAGGTCCTTGCCGACGAGCTCGACGGCGACCGCGTCGTCGAAGTCGCGGGCGTCGTCGGGATCGATGGTCATGAAGGGGAGCGCGCGGAGATCGTCGCGGCCCTCGAGATCCTCGGGGCGGACCTCGCGGGGGACCGTCTCGGCCTCGGCGAGCACGTCCTCGGGGAAGAAGGGGTCGATGCCGTGCTCGATGAGCACCTTGGCCTGCTCCGTCGCAAGGTCGCCGGGCGGGCCGAGCACCCGCTCGACCTCGACGACCATGTTGTCGCCGCCGCGCTCGGGGTAGCTGAGGATCTTGGCGACGACGACGACGTCCGTCGGCAGCGACGCCTCGCCGTGGCCGTCGACCTCGGCGACCGCGAGGATCCGCGGATCGTCGGGCTCGAGGATCCAATAGCGCCCGGCCTCGCGGAGCATGCCGGTGATCCGGCTGCGCCCGCGCTTGAGGATCGCCTCGACCGTGCCCTCGTCACCGCGCTCGGCCGGCCAGTAGCGGACGGCGACCGAGTCGCCGTCGAGGGCGCCGGCGAAGCGCCCAGGGGGGATGAAGATGGAGCCCTCGCCGTCTTCACGGACAGCGAAGGCGAAGCCGCCGGGGTTCACCTGGAGGCGGCAGGCGACCACGTCCGTGTCGCCGGTTCTCTGCTTATTGTTCACGGCGGCACGCTCGCACGGGCCGATCGCCCCGGCAAGCGCGGGGCAAGTGGTCTTGCGCACGGCGCGACGGCACGCGTCGAATACGTCGAATACTCGGACAGGCTCCTAGCGCAGCGCCCGGAGCACGCCGTCGTCGCCGCCGACGACGACGAGCCCGCCGATGCCACCCGCTTCGGCGACTACCGCATCCTCGGCAAGCTCGGCGAGGGCGG
>JAGQIT010000805.1:6033-6295 GCA_020431135.1 Myxococcales bacterium
GACGCGACCGGCGGCGTCGATCACCGGCGCCGAGGCGATCGGCCCGCCCGCCGTGAAGCTCCAGCGCAGCGCGCCGTCGGGGCGCAGCGCGTAGAGCATGCCGTCGAGGGCCGCGGCGTAGATCGTGTCGTCCGGGCCGAGGGCCAGCGGCGCGCGGACGTCCTTGCCGGCGGTGAAGGTCCACCGCGTCTCGCCGGCCGGATCGACGGCGACGACGCGGCCGTCGTCGGCCGCCGCGACCACGACGCCGCTCTTCAGCATC
>JAGQIT010000806.1:0-1648 GCA_020431135.1 Myxococcales bacterium
GTACGTTGGTCACCGCGTAGGCGTGCTGATTCCACACCCCGCGCGACGAGGCCCAGCGATCGAGGCGATCGCGGAGGACCCGGATCCCGGTCTTCTTGGCGCCGTTCGGGCGCTGGGCGCGGCACGTGTTGCCGTTGCCTGGGGTGTTGGCGATCGGGGTCGTGCAGACGTGCTCGGCGGGGCACTCGTCGTTGCCGGCGCAGCGGCAGAAGCCGGCGTCGCAGGTACCGGAGGGGCAGTCGTCGCCGCTCTCGCAGCGGATGCCGCGGTGGATCGGGTCGATGGCCGGGCACGCGACGTTGCAGTTGGGGTTCGACGGGACGACGATCTCTGTGTTCTGATCGTTGTCGACGTCGGCGACGACCGGGTTCTCGTACCAGGTGCACGACGAGCGGAAGGCCGAGTAGAGCACCTCGCCGGAGGTGCCCTCGTAGACGCGGGTGTAGCACTCGTCGGCGTAGACGGCCTCCGCCTGGCCGTCGCCCTCGAAGTCGAAGATCGACGAGCCGGTGGTCGCCGACGAGGCGTCCTTCGACGGCTGCTGCCAGCGGATGTAGTTGCCGAGGCAGCCGGGGCTCGGGTCCTTGCACTCGATGTCGTAGACCGCGTAGTAGGTGCCGCCGGCCGCGGCGATCTCGGGGAAGCCGTCGTTGTCGAAGTCGCCGATCGTCGGCGGGCCGCCGCCGGCGAGCGAGCCCTGGAGGAGCTGCTGCCCCTCGAGGGTGTAGAGGCGGACGAGGTTGCCGCCGACGGTGACGACCTCGGCGACGCCGTCGAGGGTCGTGGGGTCGAAGTCCTCCGGGTTGAGGCCCGGGGTGCCGAAGTCGGCGATCGCGTAGTGGCGGCTGCCGGGCGCGCCGGGGTAGACGTACTCCCACTTGTCGGAGCCGATGTTCCAGCGGTGGACCGCGCCGGCGACGAGCTCGATCGCGCCGTCGTCATCGACATCGGCGAGCACGGGGATGACGCCCGCGGCCGCGCCCGGGATCAGCTGGCCGGGGTTGAGGCGGGCGCCGTCGACCCCCGAGAACACGGCCGAGCCCGAGATGACCTCCGGCAGGCCGTCGTCGTCGAGATCGTGGATCGACGGGCCGTCCCAGCGCGTCTGGTTGACGATCCCCGTGTCGGTCGTGACCCAGAAGGTCACGTACTGCGACGCGTCCGGATCCCACTTGAAGGCGACGACGCCGGTGCCGGCGCGGTGCGAGACGATCTCGACGACGCCGTCGCCGTCGAGGTCGGCGATCGCCGGCGGCGTCGCGGCGATCATCTTGTTCGCCGGGTCGTGGACGTTGCCGACCTGCTGGCAGGTGCGGCCGTCGAGGATGCGGATCACGCCGTAGTAGCTGGCGTTCGAGCCCCAGCCCGACTGCGAGCCGCCGTCGGTGTAGTTGTAGGTGACGATGAGGATCGCCGTCGTGCCGACGCCGTTGTTCGGGAGGTCGGCGACGAGCGGCGTCGTCAGGACGTTGCGGTGGTTCGGGAAGGGATCGCCGGGAGGCGGCTCGGTCCACTCGCACTGGATCCCGGGCTCGAAGAGGCCGATCTGGATGTCCCCCTCGCACTTCTCGTTGACGTCGCCCTCGGGCTCGAGGCCGTAGGGGATGCACACGCCCTCGTCCTCGCCCTCCGGCAGGCAGCCGTCCTT